>NZ_JBEZLA010000012.1:88254-142412 GCF_040651925.1 Streptomyces sp. NPDC048349
CCGCCGGGGGGGGGGCCCCTTGTTACCCCCCGCCCCCCCCGCCCCGGGGGGGGGCGCCCCCCGCCCCCCCCCCCCCCTCCCCCCACCCCCACCCTTCTTGATCACACCAACGGAGAACCCCATGTTCACGATTTCCTGGCAGCGTCCGCTCGTCCTGGCCGCGGTCTCCTTCGCTCTGGTCACCGGTTCGGCCTGCGCTGCGCAGGCGTCGGCCCACCACGCCCCGACCGGCTTCGGCTCGGCGTCCGTGTCCGAGCAGCCCGCCCACTGCCTGGGGGGCGGCGAGGGCGGAAAGGGTGGGAAGGGCGGCGAGGGCGGCAAGGGCGGCCGGCCCGGCGAGCCGGGCGAGCCCGGCAAGCCCGGCCGAGTGGGTTGCCTCCTCGGGTTCGACGACCTGCCCGACAAGCCCAAGTCGGAACTGACGGTGGTGGACAAGGTGCGCATCGTGCTGATCCTGCTGGCCGACGACTCGGACGAGACGAAGGAGAAGATCGCCAAGAAGTACGACATCTCGCAGGAGCAGCTCGACACCTGGAAGCGGCAGTACGTCGACGGCGACTGGTTCGCCCTGATGGGAAGTGACCTCACCTCGACCTGAGGCAGTGCCTCGACCCGAGGCCCCGCCTCGACCCCGCCTCCAGCTGAGGCCCCGCCTCCACCTGAGGCACGACGGGCCGGCGGACCATCCGCCGGCCCGTTCCTCGAATCCGATTCATCGGCAAGGGAGAAACCCATGCGCACGCGACGCTCTTGGAAGTTCCGTCTCGGTCTCGTCGTCTCGACGACCCTGCTCGGTGCCGGTGCGATGACACCCGCCGCCATGGCCGCGCCGGCCCCCTCGAGCCAGGCCGTCGCGACCTTCGCCGGCCAGCAGCACAGCCCCGCGTACGGCGCCGGTGACGGTCAGGGGGGCGGCGGCCGGTTCGGCGGGGGCTCGTTCGGCAAGGTCACCATCGGCAACGGCAGCGTCCGCGTCGGGGACCGGGTCTGCGCGGGCAACTGCAACGGATCGGTCAACGGGACCAACGGCGGCAACGGCGGGGTCTGCGCGGGCCTGTGCAACGGCAGCGCCAACGGCGGCGCCGGTGCCAACGGCCAGGCCGGCGGGGGCAGCGGCCGGGGCGGCGGCAACGGCGGGGTCTGCGCCGGGGTGTGCAACGGCAGCGTCAACGGGGGCAACGGCGGCAACGGCGGCACGGCGCCGGCCGGCGGCGACGGCGGCCGCGGCGGCGACGGTGGCGCCGGCGGCATCTGCGTCGGCATCGGGTGCCAGACCAGCGGCCAGGGCGGCCGGGGCGGCAACGGCGGCGACGACTGGTGATGCCCGCCGGCCCGGGGAGCGCCCCTGACCCGTCACCCGTCCTCGCGGCGGGTGACGGGCACGCGTGTGCATCGATCGATAGACTTCTTGGTACGGCTGGTCACGGACGAGCGAGGACGGGGTCGGCATGACGGCACCGAACCTGAGCAGCTACACGGGCCGGCCCTCCGCCCTGATCGGGAAGCAGATCGCGGGCTACCGGGTCGAGCGGATGCTCGGCCGCGGCGGAATGGCCGTCGTCTACTGCGCCAAGGACCTGCGCCTGGACCGTACGGTCGCGCTCAAGCTGATCGCCCCGGAGCGGGCCCGCGACGAGACCTTCCGGCGCCGCTTCACCCACGAATCGCGGGTGGCCGCGTCGATCGACCATCCGCACATCGTGCCCATCTTCGAAGCCGGCGAGACGCACGGCGTCCTGTACATCGCGATGCGGTACGTGTCCGGCCTGGACCTGCGCGCACTGCTGGACCGGGACGGCCCGCTGCCCGTCGCGACCGCCCTGCGCATCGCCGCCCAGGTGGCCTCCGCCCTGGATGCGGCCCACGAGCACGACCTGGTGCACCGGGACGTCAAGCCCGGCAACATCCTGGTCGCCGCGGGGACCGACAGCGAGCACCCCGAGCACGTCTACCTCACGGACTTCGGCCTGACGAAGAAGGCGCTCTCGCTCACCGGGTTCACCACCACGGGCGAGTTCGTCGGCACCCTCGACTACATGGCGCCGGAACAGATCTCCGGCCGCCCGGTGGACGGCAGGTGCGACCTCTACAGCCTCGCCTGCGTCGTCTACGAAACCCTCGCCGGAGGGCCGCCCTTCGAGCGCGACGACGCCGCGGCGCTGCTGTGGGCGCACCAATACGACCAGCCCCCTCTCCTGACGGAGAGGAGGCCGGATGTCGCGCGTGCCGCAGACGAGGTGATGGGAAAGGCCCTGGCCAAGGTCCCCGAGGACCGTTACGGCTCCTGCCTGGAATTCGTGGCGGCCCTGCGCGCCGCCACCGGGAACGGTGCCGCCCACGGCGCTGCTGCGTCCTTCCCGGTCGATCCCCCGCATCCCGGGACCTCACGGAACCCGGTGCCCCCACCGGAGCCTCCGGCCTGGGCCAGAGCGGTCTTCGGAGGTCCTTAGGGCCGGTGGGGGCGGGGGCTCACAGCCCCAGGGAGACGGCCAGCCGGGTCATTTCCGCCGTGGTGTTGATGCCCAGCTTGGCGCGGATGCGGCGGAGGTAGGCGTCGACCGTGTGCTTGGAGAGCCCCATGTTGCGGGCCGTCTGGAGGTAGGTGCAGCCTGCGGCGATGTGCCGGAGGGCTTCCTCCTCACGCGGGGCCAGCGCGGGTGCGGGGGCTTCGGCGTGCGGCGCGATGAGGGTGAGGCTCATGATTTCCTCCGACGGATCGGTTCGGTCATCACTGCTCACGCCCTCGGAAGCAGGGGACTTATTGGCGAATGTCGCTGTTTGTCCCTGATAAAGAGCTTCCTCGCGGTCCTTCATGAGGCTGTCCGCCGACTGTCACAGGCGTGTCACACGACACGCCCGCACCCCCACTACCCGAGCCCTCCGAACCCGACGAGCGACTGCTCGGCCCAGATGGTCTTGCCGATCGGGGCGTGCCGCGTGCCCCAGCGCTGGGCGAGCTGGGCGACCAGCAGCAGGCCGCGCCCGCCCTCGTCGAAGGTCCGGGCGCGCCGCAGGTGCGGCGCGGTGTTGCTGGAGTCGGAGACCTCGCAGATCAGCGTGCTGTTCTCGTGGATCAGCCGGAGCTGGATCGGCGGCTGGCCGTAGCGGATGGCGTTGGTGACCAGTTCGCTGACCACGAGCTCGGTGACGAAGGCGGCCTCGTCCAGCCCCCAGGCCGTCAGCTGGTCGGTGGTGTGGCGACGGGCGCTGGCGACGACGGAGGGATCGGGCGACAGGTCCCACACGACGACCCGGTCGGCGTGCAGGGCCCGGGTCCGCGCCACGAGCAGGGCGACGTCGTCCTCGGGCGGGTGGGTCAGCATTGCCGTCAGCACGCGGTCGCAGACCGTGTCCAGCGTGGAGGCCGGGAGCGACAGGGCCCCGAACATGTCGTCCAGGGCGTCGTCGATGTCGTGGTCGCGGGCCTGCAGCAGACCGTCGGTGTACAGGGCGAGGACGCTGCCCTCGGGGAGGTCCACCTCGATGGTCTCGAAGGGCAGGCCCCCCAGGCCCAGCGGCGGCCCGGCCGGGACGTCGAGGAGGTAGACGGAGCCCTCCGGGGAGACCACGACCGGCGGCGGGTGGCCGGCCCGCGCGACCGTGCAGTGCCGGGTGACCGGGTCGTAGACCACGTACAGGCAGGTGGTGCCGATGCCCCCGGCGGCCTCCCCGGCGGGATCCCGGTCGGCCTCGTCGGCGGCCAGGTGGATGATCAGGTCGTCGAGGTGGGTGAGCAGCTCGTCGGGGGGCAGGTCGACATCCGCCAGCGTCCGTACCGCCGTGCGCAGCCGGCCCATGGTGGCCGCGGCGCGCATGCCGTGGCCGACGACATCGCCGACGACCAGGGCCACCCGGGCGCCGGACAGCGGGATCACGTCGAACCAGTCGCCGCCGACCCCCGCGTCGGTCCCGGCGGGCAGGTAGCGCGAGGCGGTCTCGAGCGCCGGATGGGCGGGCAGCGTCCGCGGGAGCAGGCTGCGCTGCAGCGTCATGGTGCTGGTGTGCTCCCGGGTGTACCGGCGCGCCTTGCGGATGCTGACGGCCGCCCTGGTCGCCAGCTCCTGGGCCAGCCACAGGTCCTCCGGCTGGAAGGGCTCCGCGCGCTGGTGGCGGCCGAAGAGGGCCAGACCGACCGCGGCGCCGGCGGCCCGCAGCGGCACCACCATCATCGAGTGGGTCCCGTACTCCCCGATCCAGGCGGCCCCGGGATCCTCGGCCGCCCAGCGGGCGATGGCCGGGTCGCTCGTCGCGTACACGGCGCCACGGCCCGCGGCCAGACACTCGACGGGCGGGGACAGCGGCGGATACACCGTCGTGTCGCCCACCGTGACCCGGGACTCCGGGCTCCCTTCGAGGACCGACCGCGCTGCGCTGCGCGACACGGTCACCGGCCCCGCCACCGGGCCGGTGGACGGCTCCTCGCCGCGCGGCGGCGGCTCCAGCAGGTCGACCACGGCGAAGTCGGCGAACCGGGGGACGGCGGCGTCGGCGAGTTCCTGCGTGGTGCGGGCGACGTCCATGGTGGTGCCGATGCGGGCGCCGGCGTCGTCGGGCAGGAGCATCAGCTGGCGATCACCCTCGATCCCGGTCCGGTCGTGCGCGGCCAGGCACACCCCGTGCACCCGGCCGTCCGGGTCCCGCAGCGGGGCCAGCGAGGTCGCCCAGCCGTGCTCCGTGCTCGCACCCGTCGGGCGCACGAAAGCCTGCGCGTACTGGGGCTCACCGGTCTCGAGCACCAGGCGCATCCTGCGCTCCGTCTCGTCGCTCACCGGATCCGGCGCGATCTCCGGCAGGCGCAGCCCCCGCATCTCGGCTTCGGTGAGGGACAGGGTGCGCTCCATGCCGGCGTTGGCCCGCACCAGCCGCAGGTCCGCGTCGAACACCGCCAGGAAGCAGGGGGACTGGCTGAACGCCCACTGCTCCAGCGGTTCGCCCCAGGACGTGCGGGGCTCGCCGGGCCCGCCGGGTACGGCGGACACCACGAACCACTTGGCCGACCCGCCGGTGGACGTCCAGCGGTGCGCGAGCAGCCCCAGCTCCAGCCGACGGCCGTCGCGGTGCCGCAGCGCCACCGTGCCGCTCCACCGGTCCTGCCCGGGGGGCATCCGCCACGCCGTGTCCCCGGCGTCGTCCGCGAGCAGGCGGTCGGCGGGCAGCCCCAGCACTTCGGAGGGCACGTAGCCGAGCAGCCGAGCGGCATCCTCGCTCCACTCGGTCACGACGCCCTCCTCGCTGAGGGTGGCCGTGGCCGTGTAGGCCGGCTCATGGGAGGCGTCGGTCATCTCACCCTCGCTAGTTCCTTGCCGCCGTATCGCGGCAACCTGCACGGCCAGGGGCTCCACTGACAAGCATCATCCGGCGGGGCTGGGAGCACCAACGCAGTGCTCCCGCGCCGGTGCGGCACGGTGCGCCAGGACGAGCGCCAGGGCCGCGTCGCCCGCCCGCCACAGCATCGCCCGGCGCGCTCCGCCGAGGAGGGGCGGCCGCAGGCCCAGGATCTCGACGCGGCGCGCAGCGGGCCCGAAGATGCCGCTCCGGTCGGCCTTGACCGCGGCTTCCTTCAGGGCCCAGGCCCCGGCCAGGGCATCGGGCCGGTCCGTGCCGATGAGGGCGAGCTCACGGGCGGACAGGGCATGGTCCGCGACGCGCCGGACCGTGGCGGCCGAGGAGGTCTCGCACAGGTCCACCCCGACCGGTTCCGGAGCGAGGGCCGCGGCGACGTGGCGCACGGTGTGGCTGAGGGAGAGGTGTACGCCGGGCACCGGGCTGCCGCCGACGACGGCGCACGGGCTGCCGTCGTCACGGGGCAGGATCTCCACCTCCTGCGCGGGCGCGGCGACGAGTTCGCCGACCAGGCGCTTGGCGAGCAGGCGGCCGGCCTCCCACTCGGCCCGCCGCCAGGCCGGCAGCGACCGGACCACCCGCTGCTCCGCCGGTGAGAGCAGCGGTGCGCGCAGGAGGTCGGCGCGCCGGGCCACGATGAGGCGGGCTCCGCCCCATCGGTGGACGCGGTCCGGCGCGATCGGCTGGAAGGCGGCAGGTGCGGTGCGTGCGGTGTGCATGGCGCCGGGGCCCGTCAGGCGGCGGCCGGGACCGGGTCCAGGCGCCGCAGCTCGCGCTCCAGCGCGGTGACGGCGTACCGGATCTGGTCGGGCGTGTGGTCACAGGTGAGGAAGAAGCGCAGCCGGGCCATCTCCTCGGGCACGGCCGGGTAGAGGATCGGATTGACGCTGATGCCCTGCCGGAACAGGGCCTGCGCGAGCTGCAGGGTCTTCAGCGAGTCCCCGACGATGCACGGGACGATCGCCGTGTCGCGGCTGTCCCCGATGTCGAGGCCCGCTTCGCGTGCGAGGCGGACGAACAGGGTGGCGTTCTCGGCGAGCCGGGCCACGCGCTCCGGCTCGTCCCGCAGGACGCGCACGGCCGTGAGACAGGCGGCGGCGTCGGCCGGGGTCATGCCGGCGCTGAAGACGAAGCCCGGAACGGTGTAGCGCAGGTACTCGATGACGGAGCGGCTCCCGGCCACGTAGCCGCCGCAGCCGGCGAGGGCCTTGGACAGCGTGCCCGACCACAGTTCCACCGCCGAGCGGTCGATGCCGCAGTGCTCGCCGATGCCGCGGCCCGTCGCGCCGATCGTTCCGATGCTGTGCGCCTCGTCGATCATCAGCAGCGCGCCGTGCCGGCGCTTGACCTCGACGAGGGCGGGCAGGTCGGCGATGTCGCCGTCCATGCTGTACACCCCCTCGATGACGACGAGCACCCGCCGGTACTGGTGGCGGACCTGTGTGAGGAGGGCGTCGAGGGCGGCCGCGTCGTTGTGGGGGAAGGGCCGCCGGGTCGCCCCGGAGAGCTTGCACCCCTGGAGGATGCTGTCGTGCGCCAGGGAGTCGTGGACGACCAGGTCCCCGGGCCCGACGAGGTGGCCGATCACGGTCACGTTGGTGGCGTGCCCGTTGGCCAGGGTGAGCGCGGCCTCGCATCCGAGCAGGCCGGCGAGTTCCTCGTCGAGCTCCAGGTGGAGCGGACGGCTGCCGGACAGCAGCCGGCTGGCGGACACCGACGTCCCGTAGCGGTCGACCGCCTCCTTGGCCGCCTCGTTCACCCGGGGGTGCGTCGCCATGCCCAGGTAGTTGTAGCTGGAGAAGGAGAGGAGCTCGCGGCCGTCGATGCGGGTCGTGTCGGTCATCGCGCCCTCGTGGACGAGGAAGTACGGGTTCGTCAGCCCCGTTTCGCAGAGCGCGGCGAGGCGCTCGGCGTGCGCGGTCACCTCCGGGAAGCATTCGATCCGCGTGTGCTCCTCGGGGAGCGGAGCGGCGGCGGGGGCCGGCTCCGGACCGTGCGGGGCCTCGTCGCCGTGCTCGGCGCGCTGTGCGGGGACGGCTGCCGGGACGGCGTCCGCGGAGCCCGTTGCGATCATCGCGGCGATCTTCCCTGCGGTCGGCCGGTCGGCGGCCCGCTCGTCGAACGTCCACTGCGGCCACTGCCGCGTGAGGGAGGTGAACAGGTCCGTCAGCATCAGCGAGTCGAAACCGAGCTCGTCGATCAGGAGCTGGTCCTCGCGCAGGTGGCCCACCGGGAACGCGCTGATCCGGGACACGTGCGCGAGCACGGCGCCGGTGACCTCGTCGAGGCCGCCGGTCGGCGACGGCTCCCCGCGGGTCGGCGACGGCTCCCCGCCGGCCGGCGCGGGAGCGGCGGGCGGCTCGGCGGGAGGGGCGGGAGCGGGCGGCTCGACGGGGGCCACGGGGGCCACGGGGGCCAGGGAGATCACGGGGGCCGCGGGGGCAGTGGGAGCCGCGGGAGCCACGGGGCCCACGGTGAGGGCCGGGGCAGCGGGGCCCGGGAGCGTCCCGGCGAGGCGGGTCAGCAGCGCCACCTGCTGCCGGGCCAGCTCGAGCAGTTCGTTCACGGGGTGGTTCACGGGCTGGTCCATCGGGGTCTCCTCGGACGGTGCGGGCCGGTGGGGGAGGGGTGCGGCGGAGGTGTCCTTCTGCGGGGGGCGGCGGCCGGAGACCCAGTAGGACTGGGTGTCGAGCTTCGCCACCGGCAGATCCAGCAGCTGCCGGTCCTCCCGGGGAACGAGGGCGCGCGGGTCGACCGGGGCGCCCAGGACCGCGAGCCGGGCCAGGGCCAGGACGAAGTCGCGCCCGTGGTCCGGCGCCGCGCCCGTGGCGGGGACGACGTGCACGTCGCCGTGGCCGGTCAGGCCGCGGCGGACCGAGCTGAGCAGCGAACTGCCGCCGGTCACCTGGACGAAGACCCGGGCCCCCTGGTCGTAGGCGGTGCGTACGGCATCGCTGAACCGGACCGGCGCGGACGCGTGCCGCACCCACAGCTCGCGCAGCTCGTCGGGGTCGGTGCACAGGGCGGCGTTCACCGACGAGACGAACGGCAGGACGGGGACGGCGATCCGGTGGTGGGCGAGGCCCGCGCGCATCGGTTCCTCGGCCCCGGCCAGCAGCGGTGAGTGGAAGGGCTGGGACACGTCGAGCGCCGCGGTGACGATCCCCGCGTCGGCGCAGGCCCGCCGGACGGCGGCCAGCCCGCGGTCCGTGCCGCTGACCACGACCTGGCGCTGCTGGTTGAAGCAGGCGGGCCACACGTCGTCGATGCCGTCGACGATCCGGCGGCAGGTCTCCTCGTCGCTCTGCACGGCGAGCATCCCGCCCCCGGCGCCCGTCCCGGCCTGCCGCAGGGCCTCCCCCCGCCGGACCAGGAGCCGGACGGTGTCCTCGCCGGTGAGCGCTCCGGCCGCCGCGGCCGCCGCGAACTCCCCGACGCTGTGGCCGAGGGCGAGGTCGGGAGCGATGCCGCAGTCGGCGAGCAGGCGAGTGGCGGCGATCTGGACGGTCCCGAGCAGCGGCTGGCACACCTCGGTGGCGGCGAGCCGCTGCCCGAGCTCCTCGGCGCCGCCGTGACCGGGCACCGCCCCGCCGTACAGCAGGCCGACCGGGTCGGGGCCGCCGTCCGCCCGGGCCACGGCGCCGAGGGCGTCGACGGCCGTCCGGAAGCCGGTGAACCTCTCGTAGAGGTCCCGCATCATGCCCGGCCGCTGACTTCCCTGACCGGGGAAGAGGAAGGCGATGCGGCGCTGCTCGGCGGGCAGGGGGGCCTCGGCGGCGAAGGCCCCGTCGCCGAGGTCGCCCCCGGCGCCGTCGCCCAGGTCCCCGCCGGCGCCGTCGGCGAGCTGCCGGCGGGCGCGGCGCAGCCGCTGGGTGAACTCCTCCGTGTCGGCGGCCACGATCGCGAGCCGGGCCGTCAGCGTCCGGCGCGCACCCAGGGTGTGGGCCACCGCCGAGAGCGGCACCCGGGGCGTGCGGTCCAGGGCGTCGAGCACCTCGCCGATGTGCCGGTCCAGCAGCTCGCGGTTGCCGGCCGAGAGCAGGACGAGGTGGGGTCCGGCGGGTTCGGTGCGTACCGCGGGCCGGCGCACGGCCGGGGCGGGCTGCTCCTCCAGCACCACGTGGACGTTGGTGCCGCCGAAGCCGAACGAGCTGACGGCGGCGCGCCGCGGGCCGCCCCCTCTCGGCCAGGGCCGCGCGCTGTCGGCGATGCGCAGGCCCGCGGCGGAGATGTTCAGGTCCGGGTGGGGGGTGGTCTGCGGCTGCGGCACGATCGTGCCGTGGTGGACGACCAGGGACGTCTTGATCAGGCCGGCGATGCCCGCGGCCGAGAGCGAGTGCCCGATGAGGGCCTTGCCCGAGGCGAGGTAGCACAGGGCGGGGTCGTCGTCGGGGTACTCGGTGCGCAGCCGGCGCAGCGCCTCGACCTCGGCGCGGTCCCCGACCGCGGTCCCGGTGCCGTGGGCCTCGATGAACCCCACGGCCGACGGGGCGATCCCCGCGTCGTCGTAGGCCCGGCGCATGGCGCGCAGCTGGCCCTCGGGGGTGGGCACGAGAGGCCCGGGCGACGCGCCGTCGTTGGCCGAGCCGATGCCCTTGATCACCGCGTAGACCCGGTCGCCGTCGGCGAGGGCGTCGGCCAGCGGCCGTATGACGACGACGCCGGCGCCCTCGCCGAGCACGAAGCCGTCGGCCCCTTCGTCGAAGGGGCGGCACACGCCGCTGGCGGACAGGGCGCGGAGCCGGGAGAAGCCGACCAGGCTGTCGGGGGTGAGGTTCAGGTACACCCCGCCGACGACGGCGATCCGGCAGGCGCCCTGCCGCAGCTGGGCCACCGCCTGGTCGAGGGCGACCAGGGAGCCGGAGCAGGCGGCGTCGACGGCGAAGCTGGGGCCGCCGAGGTCGAACTGCCGGCTGACGGTGCCGGACGCCATGTTGAGCAGGCTTCCGGGCAGGGTGAAGCTCTGGATGGTGCCGAGCTGCGCCGCCCGCTCCCTGACGGCGTCGCGGCCGTCCCGGTCGTCCGCGGCGAGGGACTCCTCGGCCAGGGTGATGGCCCGGATCGGGGCCGCCATGAGGTCCTTGTAGTCCGACACCGACAGTCCGAGGAAGACCCCGGTGTTCTCCCGGTCGAAGTCGCCGCGGCCAAGCCCCGCGTCGTCCAGGGCCTCGCGGGCCACGTCGAGCACCAGCCGGTGCTGCGGGTCCATGGCCCGGGCGCGCGCCGGGGGCACCCCGTAGTGCAGGGCGTCGAAGCGGTCCACGTCGTCCAGGAAGGCCACCTGGTCGGTGTACGCGGCGTTGGGGGCCGACCGGTTGCCGGGCTCGTGGAAGGTCTCGTGGTTCCAGCGTTCCCTCGGGACGGCGGAGAACTGCCGTTCGCCGCTCTTGAGGAGCTGCCAGTAGGCGTGCACGTCGGGGGCTCCGGGAAAGCGGCAGCCGAGTCCGGTGATGGCGATGTCAGACATGACGGGTCTTCCTTGTCGGTGGGATGGGTGTGCGGGGGCGGGTACGAGCCGTGCGGGGTGGCGGTTGCGCGCCGGTGGTCAGCGGCGCGCGGGGGCGTGGGCGCAGAGGCCGGTGCGGACCGGGGCGCTGCGCCGCGGCGCCGGGGGGCACCGCCCGGCGCCGGCCGGGGGTGGCCGCGGGGTCGGGGGCGGCTCCTTGCGCCGCAGCAGCCGCGGCGCCCACCAGTTCAGGTCGCCCGCCAGGCGCATGAGCGCCGGTACCAGGACGCCCCGCACGAGCGTGGCGTCGAGGAGGACGCCCAGGCCCGCGCCGATTCCGAAGAACTGCAGGAGGGAGACGCGCGAGGTGCCGAAGCTCAGGAGGGTGAACGCGAGCAGCGCACCGGCGGTCGTGACGATGCCGCCCGTGTGGGCGATGCCCGAGACGATCGAGGCGGCGTTGTCCTGCCCGTCCTCGTGCGCCTCTTTGATGCGCGCGAGGACGAACACCTCGTAGTCCACCGAGAGCCCGAACACGATGCAGAACAGCAGGACCGGCATGGTGGTGCTGAGCGGGCCGGGCGTGAAGCCGAGCAGCTGGTGCAGATGGCCCGACTGGAAGATCCACACCATGGCCCCGAGCACGGCCGCCAGGCTCAGCGCGTTCAGCGCGATGGCCTTCAGCGGCAGCAGCAGGCTGCGCGTGAAGCCGAGCAGCAGCAGGAACGTGGTGACGGTGATCACGGACAGCGCCAGGGGCAGCCGGTCGCGCACCGTGGCCTTCGCGTCGACCAGCACCGCGCTCGGCCCGCCGACCAGGACGTCGGTGCCGGCCGGGGCGGGCGCCCTGCGGATGTCGTGGACGAGCTGCTGGGCAGCGCGCGACTGGGGGTCGACCCGCGGCACCACCGACAGCCGGGCCGGGCCGCTGCCCACCGGCCCCGCCACGGGGGAGACCTGGGCGACCTGCGGGATCGCGGACAGCCGCCGGGCGTACTCCTCGCGCTCCGCGGGTGACGCCGCACCCGTCATGACGACCGTCAGGGCGCTGGAGCCCTTCATGTCGAACGCGCCGCGCACCAGGTCCCCGGTCTGCCGGCTGGATGCGCTCACCGGCAGCGCCCGGTCGTCGGGGGTGGCGAAACCGGCGTGCGCGAACGGCCCGGCGAGCACCGCCAGCAGGCCGATCACCGGCAGCGCCGCGAGCAGCGGGCGCCGTACGACCATCCGTGCCAGCCCCTCCCAGAAGGGCGACCCCGCGCCGTCCCGTACCCGGCGGCGCCACGGCACGGACCAGGCGTTCACCCGCGGTCCCAGCAGCGCCAGCAGGGCCGGCAGCACGGTCATGGCGCTCACCGCGGCGATCGCCACCACGGCGATGCCCGCGTAGGCGAAGGAGCGCAGGAAGTACGGGGGGAAGACCAGCAGCGTCGCGAGGGCGGCGGAGACCGTCGCGGCGCTGAAGCCGATCGTGTGGCCCGCGGTGCGCACGGTCCGGATGGCCGCGTTGCGCGGCCGGAACCCGGCGGCGAGCTCCTCGCGGAACCGCGAGACGATCAGCAGCCCGTAGTCGATGCCCAGCCCCAGGCCGAGCGCCGTGGTGAGGTTCAGCGCGAACACGGAGACGTCGGTGACGGCGCCCAGAACGCTCAGGACCAGCAGCGTCCCGGCGATGGACAGGACCCCGATCAGCAGCGGCAGGGCGGCGGCCACCACGCTGCCGAACACCAGGACGAGCAGGATCAGGGTTCCCGGCAGGACGACGGACTCGGCCCGCTTCAGGTCGGACTCCGCGATGTCCTGGAGTTCGGCGTCGACCAGCGCCGTACCGCCGACCCGCACCGTGAGGCCCTGCGGGGCACCGTCCGGGGTGGTCAGTTCGTCGCGCAGCCGCTCGGCCCGTGCCCCGAGCTCTTCCCCCTCGCCGTCCAGGTGGGCGACCAGCATGGCCGCCCCGCCGTCCCGGCTGCGCAGCTCCGCGGCGCCGCCGGTCCAGTACGAGGTCACGGCGCTCACGTGCGGCTGCGCGGCGAGGCGCCCGGTCAGGGCCTCGCCCTCGCGCCGGGCGGCCGGGTCGTCGACGTGTCCGCCGCGGGCCTGGGCGACGAGGACCAGGTTGGGGGACGCCCCCAGGTGCTCGGCCGCCATGTGGGCGGCGCGGCTGGACTCGGACCGCGGGTCGTCGTACCCCTGCGACTTGAGCCGGCCGGTCGCCTCCGCCCCGAACACGACGGACAGGACGAGGAACGCGAGCGCGGCCAGCAGGACGAGCAGGGGGCGCCGGGTCACGAGGACGCCTGCACGACGGTCCATCGAGGGCTCCGTTCCGGGAGTCGTGCCGATCCCGCTCGGGCGCGGGACGATCGGCTTCCACCGTGCCCCGGGGAGGGCCGGGCCCCGTAGCCCCGGCTATTCGTTGCTTGACAAGAGGTTGTCCACAGGTTCGGGCGGGCGGGACGGGGGCGTCGGCGCGTGCCGTTAGGCTTCGTGGATGGCCCTTCCGGACGCTTCCCCCGACACCTCCGACGCAGCGCAGGTACTGCACCGCGTCTTCGGTTACAGCTCCTTCCGCGGTGAGCAGCAGGAGATCATCGAGCAGGTCGTCGGCGGCGGCGACGCCCTCGTGCTGATGCCGACCGGCGGCGGCAAGTCGCTCTGCTACCAGATCCCCGCGCTCGTCAGAGAAGGCACGGGCGTCGTGATCTCGCCGCTCATCGCGCTGATGCAGGACCAGGTGAACGCGCTCACCGCCCTCGGGGTACGGGCCGGATTCCTCAACTCGACGCAGGACCCGTACGAGCGGCAGGCCGTCGAGCAGGCGTTCCTCGCGGACGAGCTGGACCTGCTCTACCTGGCCCCCGAGCGGCTGCGCACCGAGAGCGCGCAGCGGCTGCTCGACCGGGGCAGGGTCTCGCTCTTCGCGATCGACGAGGCGCACTGCGTGGCCCAGTGGGGCCACGACTTCCGGCCCGACTACCTGGCCCTGTCCATGCTGCACGAGCGGTGGCCGAAGGTGCCGCGGATCGCGCTGACCGCGACGGCCACCGAGGCCACCCACGCCGAGATCGTGGCGCGGCTCGGGCTGGATGACGCGCGGCACTTCGTGGCCAGCTTCGACCGGCCCAACATCCAGTACCGCATCGTCGCGAAGAACAACCCGCTCAAGCAGCTGCTGGAGCTGATCCGCACCGAGCACGACGGGGACGCAGGGGTCGTCTACTGCCTCTCGCGGTCCTCGGTGGAGAAGACCGCGGCCTTCCTGGTCGAGCAGGGCATCGACGCCGTGGCGTACCACGCCGGCATGGACGCCCGCACGCGCGCCGAGAACCAGGCGCGCTTCCTGCGGGAGGACGGGGTCGTGGTGGTGGCCACGATCGCCTTCGGCATGGGCATCGACAAGCCGGACGTGCGTTTCGTCGCCCACCTGGACCTGCCCAAGTCGGTCGAGGGCTACTACCAGGAGACCGGCCGCGCCGGGCGCGACGGCGAGCCGGCCACCGCCTGGCTGGCCTACGGCCTGCAGGACGTGGTCCAGCAGCGCAAGCTCATCGACGGCTCCGAGGGCGACGAGGCCCGCCGCCGGTCGCTCGGCATGCACCTGGACGCCATGCTCGCGCTGTGCGAGACGGTCGACTGCCGCCGCACGCGGCTGCTGGAGTACTTCGGCCAGTCGGGCGAGCCGTGCGGCAACTGCGACACGTGTCTGACGCCGGCCGAGTCCTGGGACGGCACGGTCGCCGCGCAGAAACTGCTGTCCACGGTGTGGAGGCTGGCGAAGGAGCGGCGCCAGAAGTTCGGGGCCGGCCAGATCATCGACATCCTTCAGGGCAAGAAGACCGCCAAGGTCATCCAGTTCGACCACGACGCGCTGTCGGTGTTCGGCGTCGGAGCGGACCTGAGCACCGCGGAGTGGCGCGGGGTGGTCCGCCAGCTGCTGGCGCTGCGCCTGCTGGCGGTGGAGGGCGACTACGGCACGCTCGTCCTCACGGACGACAGCGGCGAGGTGCTGGCAGGACGCCGCAGCGTCTCGATGCGCAAGGAGAAGGCTGTCGTGGCCGCGCCCCGCAAGGAGTCCGGGTCCCGCTCCGGGAAGGGTGCCCGGGTGCCGGTCGACCTGCCTGCCGCGGCCGAACCGGTCTTCCTGGCCCTGCGCGCCTGGCGGGCGGCAACCGCGCGGGAGCAGGGCGTACCGGCGTACGTCGTCTTCCACGACGCGACGCTGCGCGAGATCGCGACCCGGCTGCCCGCCACGGTGGAGGAGCTGGCCGAGATCGGCGGCGTCGGCGAGGCCAAGCTCACCAAGTACGGCCAGGGCGTCCTCGACACCCTGGCCGACTGCGGCGCGACGGCCGGTGCTCCCGCCGGTGCTCCCGTACCCGCCGGTGCTCCCGTGCCCGCCGGTGCTCCCGTACCCGCCCCCGCGGCGTCCTCGGCGCCCGTGCCGGCGGCCCGGGCCGCGGCGGCGCCCCACGCCGAGGAGCCGCCCTTCGACTTCGACGAGACGGAGCCGCCGTGGGACGACTGGGAGTAGCCGCCGAAGCGGGCCGGTGACCGGCCCTAGAAGTTGATCATGTGTCCGGAAATGCCGTGGATCGCTTCCTTCACGGCCTCGCCCAGCGTCGGGTGCGCGTGGATGTTGCGCGCCACCTCGTGGACCGTCAGGTCCCACTGCTGGGCCAGGGTCAGCTCGGGCAGCAGCTCGGTGACGTCCGGTCCGATCAGGTGGGCGCCGATGATCTCGCCGTACTTCGCGTCGGCGACGATCTTCACGAAGCCGGTGGAGTCGCCGAGGCCGTGCGCCTTGCCGTTCGCGCTGAAGGGGAACTTCGCGACCTTGACCTCGTACCCCTTGTCCCGGGCCTGCTGCTCCGTCCAGCCGAAACTGGCGATCTGCGGCTGGCAGTAGGTGGCGCGCGGGATCATCGGGTAGTCGAGCTCCATCGTCTCGGCGTCCGCGATGGTCTCGGCGGCGACGACACCCATGGCCTCGGCGGTGTGCGCGAGCATCAGCTTCGCGGTCACGTCGCCGATCGCGTAGAGGTGCGGCACGGAGGTCCGGCAGCGGCCGTCGACCTCGATGGCCCCGCGCTCGGTGAGGGCGACGCCGGTGTTCTCCAGGCCGTAGCCCGAGACGTTCGGCGCAAAACCGATCGCCTGCAGGACCTTGTCGGCCTCCAGGACCCTCTGCGCGCCGTCCTTGCCGGTGACGGTGACCCGGACCCGGGGGCCGGATTCGTCGATCGACTCGACGCGGGTCGAGGTGAGCACGTCGATGCCGAGCTTGCGGTACTGCTTGGCCAGCTCCTTGGAGACGTCCTCGTCCTCCAGCGGGGCGATGCGGTCCAGGAACTCGACGACGGTGACCTTCACACCGTAGTTGTGCAGCACGTAGGCGAACTCGATGCCGATGGCGCCCGCGCCGGCGATGACGATCGACTGCGGCACGTCCTCGGCGAGGATCTGCTCCTCGTACGTCACCACGCGCTCGCTGCGGGCGGTGCCGGGCAGCAGGCGCGGGGTGGCTCCGGTGGCGATGATGCAGCTGTCGAAGGAGACCGTCTCGACGCTGCCGTCCGCCCCGGCGACCTGGAGGGTGTGCGCGTCGAGGAAGGTGCCCCGGCCGTCGAACTCGGTGATCCCGTTCTTCTTCATCAGGTAGTGGACGCCCTTGACGCGGCCGTCCGCGACCGTGCGGCTGCGGCGGAACGCCTCGCCGTAGTCGAAGGAGACCGTGCCGTCGACGGTGATGCCGAAGGTCTTGGCCTCGTGCTGGAAGATGTGGGCGAGTTCGGCGTTGCGCAGCAGCGCCTTGGTCGGGATGCAGCCCACGTTCAGGCACACACCGCCCCAGTACCTCTCCTCGACGACCGCGACCCGCCTGCCCAGCTGGGCGGCCCGGACGGCGGCCACGTAGCCGCCGGGTCCGGCGCCGAGTACGACCACGTCGAAGTGCTTGCTCATGTGACTTCCTTGGCGTTGGGAGCGGCCTCGGACAGGGCTGTCGGCAACTGTCCTGCGCGTCGCTGCAGTTGATGGGTACGACCGTAGCCCCCCGAGACCTGGAGCGTGGTGGGGGAGGCCTGCGGGATGCGCTCGAGGACGCCGCCGGCGAAGACGTCGTAGAGGGGGAGGGTCTCCAGGTGGACGTAGCCGATGTGGCAGTCGCAGACGGCCAGGGGACAGCGGCGGGGGGACAGGGCGGCCCGGTAGGAGCCGTCGTAGAGGTTGCCGAGCTCGGCGCGGACGAAGTGGCAGCGGCGGACCGTGCCCCCGCCGTCCACCGAGATGACCGACTCCCCCGTGCGGCACGGCAGTCCGGCCGACCGGTGGGGACGGCGGCTGTACGGGAAGAGCGGGTCCAGGACGGTCCACTCGTCCGCCTCGGCGTCGGTGTAGGTGTGGCCCTCGGCGGCGTTGGCCCACAGGTAGACGTGCTCGGGCAGGTCTGCGCGCAGCCGCCGCGCGTGGGGCAGGTTTTCGGGCAGGCCGACGATGCCCACGCTGTGGCGGATGCCCCGGTCGGCCAGGTCCCCGACCTTCGACAGGAAGCGTTCGTAGGGCGTCTGGCCGGGATGGTACGTGCACCACAGGGCCACGGTGGCCGGATCGGCCGCGGCGAGCCAGTCGGTCCGGCAGCTGAGGTTGGTCTGGATCGCGACGCGTGCGACGTGCGGCTGGTGCGAGAGGTCCACGAGGGCGCGGCGGTACCAGGAGCGGACCAGGCCCTCCCCCCAGGGGGTGAACAGGATCGAGAGCCGGTCGCCCCGCTGCGCCGCCGCCCACGCGGTGAAGCGGTCGAGGGCCGCCCGGTCGCCGCGCAGCAGGTCGGGGCTGTCGCGGCGCTTCGCGAAGGGACAGTACGGGCAGTCGTAGTCGCAGGAGGCGAGCGGGCCGCGGTACAGGATCGTGAGGTCCACGGCGGCTACTTCGGATCGTAGGCGGCCATGGCGGCCCGGACGGCCGGTGAGAACAGCGCCGGGCCCAGGGCGTCGGAGTGGGCGAGCCCCTCCGGGGTCAGGCGCAGCTCCTCGCCCGCCGTCCCGGCGTCTTCGAGCCATCCGCGGGCGGCGAAGGCGGCGAGTTCGGCGGGGAAGTCCTCGTGCGGGTCGGCGCCGAAGCGCTCGCGGTAGTCGGCGAGCGGCATCCCCCGGGCCTGGAGGAGGGACTGGAGGAGGTGGCGGCGGCGCGCCTCGCCGCCGCCCACGCGCCTGCCGTGGACGGCGCGGCCGAAGTCCTCGGTGGCCGTGTACCCGTCGATGATCGTCCGGATCTCGCCCATGTCGACGGCGTAGTCGAAGGAGTAGTGCAGGGCGGAGGTGTAGGAGCGGGCACCGCAGCCGAGGCCGATCATGCCGTCCGTCTGGCAGGCGTGGTCCTCGGGTCCCTGCGGGGCGGTTCCGGTCCGGCGGAACATGCGCATCGACACCTGTTCGTAGCCGTGGGACAGGAGGTGGTCGCGGCCCTGCCGGTAGAGGTCCAGGCGCTGCTCGTCCCACTCGGTGTCGGTGTGCGCGGTGCGCCGGGCGAGGCCGGTGAGCGGGCGGACGTACAGCGGGTAGAGGTACAGCTCCTCGGGCTCCCAGGCGAGAGCGGCGTCGAGGGAGGCGCGCCAGGTGGCGGGGCTCTGGCCGTCGATGCCGTAGATGAGGTCGATGTTCAGGACCGGGATGCGGGCCGCGCGGATCCGGCCGAGCGCGGCCTCCACGTCGGCGCGGCGCTGGGGGCGCACGGCGGCCCGTGCCTCGGCGTCGACGAAGCTCTGGACGCCGATGCTGACGCGGGTGGCCCCGCGCTCGGCGAGGACGGCGAGCCGGTCGGCGGTCGCTGTGGCGGGCGAGGTCTCGACGGACAGGGGGACGGCCCGCAGGTCCGCGCCCATGCGCCGCTCGGCGATGTCGCAGAGCCGGGTCAGCTCGTCGGCGGTGAGGAAGGTCGGTGTGCCGCCGCCGAACGCGGCGTTGGCGAACCGGGCGGGGCCGCCGCGGTCGTCGGCGTCGAGGGCCTCGCGGACGGCTGCGGCCTGACGGTCGAGGGCGTCGAGGTAGCGGCCGGTGAGGCCGTCGGGCGCGCCGATGCGCGTGAAGAGGTTGCAGAAGCCGCAGCGGACCTCGCAGAACGGTATGTGGAGGTAGAGGGAGAGCGCGCTCTTGTCCTCGCCGCGCCACAGGTCGCGCAGGGCGGGCCGCTCGGGCAGCGGACGGTACGCGGTCTTGTGCGGGTAGGCGTAGACGTAGCTCTGGTAGGGGCGTACGCGGGGGCCGGTGACCGCCTCCAGGGGGGCGGCAGGGACAGGGGCAGCGGGGGCGGTGGCCGGCGCGGAGGCGGTCATGCGGACGGCTCCAGGAAGAAGTGGGCGTACGGCACGGTCCACACGGCCTCGTGGGCGAGGCGGTGGCCGGTGTAGCCGTCCTCGCCGTAGGTCGTGCCGTGGTCGGAGCAGACGATGGCGAAGCAGCGGCGGCGCGAGCTCATCGCGGCGAAGAGCCGGCCGATGTGGCGGTCGATGTACTCCAGGGCGGCGGCGTGGGTGGCGCGGCTGTCCCCCGCCTCCCGGGTGGCGCCGGGCAGATGGAACCAGTTGGGCTGGTGCAGCGCGGACGCGTTGAGGAACAGGAACAGGCGCTGCGCCGCCGGGAGGGAGCCGATGATCTGCTCGGCCCGCTCGACCTGCGCCTCGAAGGAGGTCGGGGACGCCACGCCGAACTCCGGCTCCCAGTGGCTCTCCTGGAACATGGCGGGCAGTACGCCGCCCAGCGCGCCCTGCTTGTTGAAGAAGCCGACGCCGCCCACGCACACGGTGCGGTAGCCGGCCGCGGCCAGACCGGAGACCAGGTCGGGGGTGTCGAAGACGTAGGTGCGCCCGGCGGTGGTCTCGCTGCCGGCGAAGCGCGCGGCGAACAGCCTCGGATGGGGTCCCGGTACGGCCGGGGTGGGCAGGAACCCGGCGAACATCGCCTGGTGGGAGGCGTAGGTGAAACTGCCCGGGGCGTGCCGCTCCTCCCAGGCGCCGCCGGGCAGGTGGCGGGCCAGGTGCGGGATGCGTCCGGCAGCGGCCAGTTCTACGGCCACGTCGTGGCGCAGCGTGTCGAGGGTGAGCAGGAGCAGGTCGTCGCGGCCGACGACCTCGTTCATGTCGGGCTCGTTCGGCGGGCCGGTCTCAGGCTGGTGCACGGTGGTGGTTCCTCGGGTGGTGGTGCAGGTGTGCGGGGTGCCGGGGGGTGCGGTGCGGGGGTTCGGGGTGCAGGCGTGCGCTGTTGCGGGCGTACGGCAGTGCGGCGGCGACCTGGGCGGCGTACGTGTCGAGGCCCTCGGCTCCGCTGCCCGGCAGGCCGGTCAGGCCGGGCAGCAGGTCGCCGAAGGCGTTGACCTCCGCGACGGCGAACCGCCGCCAGCCGACGCCGGGCAGCAGGTCGACGCCGACGCACAGGGTGCCGGGGAAGCAGGCAGCCGCCCTTTCGCAGATCTCCAGGGCATCGGCCCAGCGGGGCCCCGCGGCCTCGATGACGGCGGACAGGTCGCCGCGGCTCCCGCCGAGGTGGAGGTTGGTCATGGGCGAGCGGCTGGTGCGGACCACGGCGTGGGTGGCCCGGCCGGCCACGACGACGACGCGCAGGTCGGCCGCGCGGCCTGCGAGGGAGGCCTTGGGCCACCAGCGTTCGACGTGCAGTCCGTCGGGGGCGAGTGCGTCGACCAGCGCGGCGGTCTCCCGCTCGCTGGTGAGGCGGCGCACCCGCAGCGAGTTGTGCAGGCGTCCGTCCTCGGCCGCCTCGACCGGGGTGGTGGCCCGGATGCGGCCCCCGCCGGCCGTCTCGACGGCGACGACGCCGGACGCGGAGGAGCCGTGGGCGGGTTTCACGAACACGCGGGGCATGCCGTGCGCGTCCATGAGGGCGCGCAGGTCGTCCCAGCCGCGCACCGGTGGGCCGCTCCCGGAGGTCGGGGACCGGGGTACGGGCACCCCGGCGTCGTCCAGGGTGCGGTGGCAGGTCCGCTTGTCGAAGAGGACGGCCAGCTCGTCGGGGTCGTCGAGGCGTATCCCGCCGGTGAGGCTCCGCACGGCTGCGGTGAACCGGGCGTACCAGCGGGCGCCGCCTTCCACGCGGGTGGGGTCGTCCAGACCGCGCAGGACCCGGTCCACCTCGGCGTTCTCTCCCGGCGAGTCGAGGCGTACGAGCTCGTCGGGGGCGAAGACGGCGCCGCCCTCGCGCAGGACGGAGGTCCAGGGCACGATGCGGGGCGCGGGCAGCCCGGCGTCGCGGACGGCCCGGGTGAACAGGTCGACGCGGCGGTTCTCCGGGTTGCCGACGACCGCCCAGCGCGGGGGCGTGTGCTCCGTCATGGCCGCCGCGCTACTCGCCGACGGCGACGAAGCGCCAGACGCGGCCGTCCCACTCGTCCTCGTCGGCGCGGCCCCGGCGGAGGTCCAGCCGCACGCCGGCGCTCTCCAGGGTGTCCCGGAAGCGCTGCTTCAGTGGCTCGCTGAGGTAGTTGTGGTGGAGGTCGAGCGCGGCCAGGTGGGTGAGGGGCTGGCCGCCGAGCAGCGCGGCGCCGCCCTGGTCGGTGAGGACGCCCATGGACAGGTCGAGGGTCTCCAGCCGGGCGACGACGGGGGCGCAGGCCATGGCGGTGGCGATCTCGTCCTGGATGTCGCTGTTGCGCAGGCCGAGGTGACGCAGGCTCGGCAGAAGGTCGCCGCCCAGGAAGGGTTCCAGGTCGGACAGTTCGCAGTCCCCGCCGTAGTTCGCCGTGCCGAGCCAGAGGTCGAGGTGCTGCAGGGCGGGCAGGCCGCTGGCGGCGACGTTGCGCACGGCCCGGGCGGGCATGCCGCCGGTCTGCACGGTGAGCGAGCGCAGCCGCTGCTGGGTGAAGGGCGGGATGACGAGGCCGCTGCCGCCGCGGACCCCGAACTCCTCCAGATCCGGGAAGCCGTCCAGGAGCGGGCCGACGTCGCCCTGGTTGATCCAGGAGATCTCGCACTCCTCCGATTCCATGTCCCCCAGGAACAGGGCCCGCAGGGCGGGCAGCTGCGGGCGGGCGGCCAGGAGCGCGGCGAAGATCCCCTCGGGCCCGCTGTCGTATGCCTCCTCCCACGCGCCGACGACGAGTGCCCGGACGCGGGTCGTGTCGACCGCCGCGGTGAACCGGGCGAACGCCTCGGGCCAGCTCTCCTCCGCGTCGTAGGTGTCGCAGGAGACCCGCCATGCGACGGCGTCCGCCTCGGGCAGCCCGTCCGTGCCCTTCTCGTCGTCGGGCCCGGGGAAGTCGAAGACGGGCAGTCCGTACGACTCCCGCAGATGCCTCGCGTAGCTCATGTTCCCGCCGTCCTCGCCCGTCTACTGCGTCCGATGTGCCTGCAAGTTGTAGCAAGCGGCGCTGACAACGGCCGAGGCAGGGCGGGTGGAGGGCGAAGGGCCGTTGTCAGAGGCCCGCCCTAGCGTGGGACACGACGCGGCGCACCGGGCGGCGCGTGGGAAGGGGACACGCATGTACCGGCAGGGGGATGTGCTCATCGTGCCGCTCGCGGAGTCGGCGGTGCCGGGGCACGCCGCGGACGCGCCCTCGGAGCCGCGGGACGGGCGCGGGCGGCTCGTCCTGGCGCTGGGCGAGGTGACCGGGCACGCGCACGCCGTGCTGGGGCCGGGCCGTCTGGTGCGGGAGCCGGGGCCGTTGGCGCCCCTCCTGCTCCATCTGCCCGACGGGGGACGGGTGGTGCACGAGGAGCACGCCGCGATACCGCTGCCGAAGGGCTGGTACCGGGTGGTGCGCCAGCGGGAGTACGTGCCGGGCTCGGTGCGGATCGTGGCGGACTGAGCAGCGGAGGGGACGCGGTGACGGAGCAGGCGGGCGGGGCGGAGGGGCCGGACATGGAAGCGACGGACGTGTCGGAAGCGACGGCCGTACGGGAAGCGGCGGAAGTACGGGAGGCGCCGGAAGCGGCGGAAGTACCGGAAGCGCCGGAAGTGGCGGAGGCGCCGGAAGGGGCGGGCGCAGCGCGCACGGTGGACGCGTGGCGGGCCGTCGTGGCGGCGACCGGCGACCGGGCCCGCGGACCGCGCCGCGGCAGAGGCGGGTGTGCGTGGCGCCTACCTCGAGGCGGGACTTCCTGCACCCGAGCGGATCGTGTGGGCGGATTCGCCGCGGGCCGCGATGGACCTGCTGGCCGATCCGGACGGCCCGTGGGGGACGGGCGCACGGGGGCGGAGCGTGCGCGAGCAGGTCCGCAGCGCCCCGTGGGCGGCGGAGCGCGCCCGCTTGCACGAGCGGCTGGGACCCCGGGGCTGGGCCAGGAGATGGGCCCTGACGGGCGCCCGGCTGTGGGAGAACACCGAGCGGCTGGCCGACCGCATCCGCGCCGGGCTCGTCGAGGAACTGGCGCAGGACGCCGCGCAGGAGGCGGAGGTCCGGCTGCTGCTCCTGGACGCCGTGCTGGGCCAGCACGACGGGGCCTGGCTGTGCGCGTTCGACACGGGGGAGGGCACCGCGCTGGAGGGGCTCGCCGCGGTGGCCCGGGCGGCGGGCTGGTGGTGGCCGTACGAGCGGCTGGCCGTGGTGTGCGAACGCCCGGTGGAGCTGCACCGGGACGAGGCGGGCCGCCTGGACCGCGGGGACGGGCCCGCCCTCGCCTTCCCGGACGGCTTCGCGCTGTACGCGTGGCGCGGGATGCCCGTGCCCGCGGACGTCCTGACCGGGCTGGACGCGCTGACGCCCGAGCGCATCCGGCAGGAGGACAACGCGGAGCTGCGCCGGGTGATGCTGGAGCACTACGGCTACGAGCGCTACCTCACCGAATCGGACGCCGAGCCGGTGCACCGGGACGAGGCGGGCGTCCTGTGGCGGATACCGCTGACGGGCGACGAGGACGTGGTGATGGTGGAGGTGGTCAACTCCACGCCGGAACCGGACGGTACGAGCCGCACGTACTGGCTGCGGGTGCCGCCGGACACGCGCACCGCGCGGCAGGGGGTGGCCTGGACGTTCGGCCTCGACGCCCAGGAGTACCTGCCGGTGCGCGAAACCTGACGCACCGGCGCCCCGTCCCGGCGCGCACGGCCGTCCGCAACGTTGCGAATCCATGGAATCCCTGTGAATCCATGTGAATCCGCGCGTATCCGTGCGTGGCCGTGTGCGCTCGAGCGTGCGTAGAGGGCCCTTCTATCGGCGGTGGCTAGGCTCATTCCGGTCGAGAATTAACCAGAATTCGGCAGGGGGCGTTTTGCTGATGAGCCGTGACGATCCGAAGACCCTGACGGCCCTCTTCGAGGAATGCGCCAGGAAGCTGCCGGATCATGTCGCCCTGGAATTCGAGGGTGAATTCTTGAGCTACGGCGAGCTGAACCGCCGGGCGAACAGGCTGGCACACCACCTCCGGGAGGCCGGAGGGGTCCGCCCCGACGACCGGGTGGCGGTCCTGGTCCGGCATCCGCCGGACGTGATCGTCGCCGTACTGGCCGCCCTCAAGGCCGGCGGTGCCTACGTCCCCCTGGACCCGGACAACCCGCCCGGCGTGACCCAGCGGATCGTCGAGGACGTGGCACCCCGGGCCATGGTGATCGAGTCGTCAGCGGCCGCCGGCGCGATGTTCTTCGACGGCGAGCTCTTCGTCATGGACGTCATGGCCCGCGCCCTCGCCACACCGGACTGCGACCCCGAGCCGGTGGCCACGCCGTCCGACCTCGCCTACGTCATGTACACCTCGGGAACGACCGGGACCCCCAAAGGGGTGGCCGTCGAACACCGCGCGATCGTCAACACGGTGACGTGGCGCAATTCCTATTACGGCTTCGGTCCGGAAGACGTGACCCTGGCCATTCCGAGGCCGTCCTTCGACAGCGCTGTGGTGGATACGTTCAGCGCGCTCACCTCCGGTGCGCGTCTTCTCCTGCCGCGCCGGGACCGCATCACCGACCGGCATTATCTGACCGGTCTGATGGAGCACCACGGAGTCACCCATTTCCTGATCACCCCCATGCTGTACAAACGCCTCCTGGAAGGCATGGAAGCCCAGCGGGTGACATCCCTGCGGTGCGTCACGATCGCCGGCGAATGGTTCACGGCGAGCCTGACCCAGCAGCATTTCCTGCGTCTCCCGGACGTTCACCTCCACAACGAGTACGGCCCCTCCGAGAATGCGGTCTGCTCCACCGTCCACCGCCTCGCGGCCACCGACGAGCGCGTGCTCATCGGCAAGCCGATCGAGCACACCGAGGCGTTCGTCCTGGACGAGGACGGCGCGCCCGTGGGACCGGGCGGAATCGGCGAGCTCCACCTGGCCGGGGCGGGCCTGGCCCGGGGCTACCTGGGCGATCCGGAGCTGACCGCGAAGCGGTTCTGCACGCCGGCCTCGCCCCCGGCCGCCGGGAGGCGCGTCTACCGCACCGGGGACATCGTCCGCCGACACGCGAACGGCGACCTCGAATTCATCGAGCGCCGGGACGGCCAGGTGAAGATCCGGGGCCGTCGGGTCGAGTTGGGCCACGTGGCCCAGGTCCTCTCGCAGGACGTCGCGGTCGGCCACGTCCACCTGCTGCGCCACGTCACCGACTCCGGGACGCCGCTCCTGATCGCCTTCGTCCAGGGGGCCACCGGTCAGGACGTCGATCGGCTGCGCGCCACGGCACAGGAGAACCTGCCGGAGTTCATGGTCCCCTCGGCGATCATCCCGGTCGACGCCGTGCCGCTCACCGGCAACGGCAAGGTCGACGACGCGGCCCTGGTGGCCCTCTACGCGACCGCCGCCGGCCGGGGCGCGCCCGGCGCGCAGCCGACGACGGCAGTCGAGGCCGTGCTCCTGGAGATCTGGCAGGAGCTGTTCGCACCCCTGCCCATCGGTCTGGACGACGACTTCCTGGACCTCGGCGGGGACTCCCTCAGCGTGATGGACCTGCTCTCCCGCGTGGAGCGGCGGCTCGGGGTCCAGCTCGAGGTCTCGGACCCCTACACGGACCGGACCATCCGCAGCCTCGCCCTCGTCATCGAGGACCGACAGAACGACAAGGTGGGTACGAAGTGAGCAGGCACAGCGGTACTGACTCCGTGTTCGGCGGTGTCGACTACGACGTGGTCATCGCGGGCGGTGGCCTGGCCGGGCTCTGCCTGGCCAAGCAGCTGAAGGACGCGCAGCCCGAGCTCTCCGTCCTCGTCTGCGAGCGCGAGCGCTCACCGATCCCGCTGTCCGCGTTCAAGGTCGGCGAGTCCTCGGTCGAGGTGGGGGCGTACTACTTCTCCGACGTCGTCGGCCTGCGCGACTACCTGGAGGAAGAGCACCTGGAGAAGCTGGGGCTCCGGTACTTCTACGGCGGCGGCTCGGGCCTCCACGAGGAAGCCGAGTTCGGTGTCAACCGCTTCCTCCCCGCAAAGTCCTACCAGCTCAACCGAGGCTCCCTGGAGGAGCACCTGCGGGTGGTGGTGACGGACGCCGGCGCCGAGCTGACGCAGGGCGTCAAGGTGCTCGACATCGAACTCGGCGAGCGGGGCGCCCCGCACCGGGTGACCTACCAGGCCGTCGAGGACGACGGCGCGCAGACGACCGGCGTCACCTGCCGATGGGTCGTCGATGCCACGGGCCGGCACCGGCTGCTGCAGCGCAAGCTCGACCTCACCAAGCGGTACCCCAAGCCCCACAACTCGGTCTGGTTCCGGCTCGAAGGCCGGCTGGACACCGACCGGGCGGTCGGCGCCGAGCACTCCGGATGGCACGACCGCATCACCGAACCGCGCTGGCACTCCACCAACCACTTCATGTTCGAAGGCGGCTGGGTGTGGGCCATCCCGCTGGCCCCCGACCACACCAGCGTCGGCATCGTCGTGTCCGACGACCTCCACCCGGTCACCAAGTTCAACCGGATCGAGAAGGCCGTCGACTTCGTCGCGGAGCGCGTTCCGGGCTTCGACCCCGCCATCCGCGAGCTGCCGGTCCTCGACTTCCGCGTGCTGAAGAACTACAGCCACTCCTCCCAGCAGGTCTTCTCACAGGACCGCTGGGCGTGCGTCGGCGACGCCGCCGTCTTCGCCGACCCCTACTACTCCGTGGGGTCGAACCTGATCGGCTACGCCAACAGCTTCGTGACCGAGATGGTCGGCCGGGACGTGGAGCAGTCCTTCGACGAGGGCTTCGTGCGGTACGCCAACCGCTGGTTCCTCTCGCTCGCCGAGGGCCTGACCATGAACATCCAGGGCTCCTACGCCTTCCACGACAACGCCGTGATCATGTCGCTGAAGACGATCTGGGACTACTACGTCGGATGGGCCTTCTCCGACCCGCAGTTCTACGGGAAGACCTTCCTGGACGAGTCGGCGAGCACCACGCTCAGCGCGCTCGGCGCGCACGCGGTGGCGACCCAGGGCACCGTCATGAACCTCTTCCAGGCCTGGGCGCGCAGCTATCGCGGCGTCTTCGCGTTCGACTACATCGACTACTACGACGACCTGCCCACGCTCGCCCGGCTCTTCGAGCAGAACCTGCCGGGTGAGGAGGTACCCCCCTTCGGCGCGGTGCTCACGAGCGTGCGCGACGGTCTGGAGCGCATCGAGGAACTGGCCCACGTCATCTTCTACCTCGCCCTCGAGGACGCCCTTCCCGAGCGCCTCGAGGAGATCCGCTCGCGGGGCTGGCTCAACGTCTCGGCCCTGAGCCTGGACCCGGAACGCTGGGAGCAGGACGGCCTGTTCGCGCCCAAGAGCCGCCCGAGGCCGGACGAGGTCAAGCTCCTGGAAGAGGAGCTGCGGGCCCTCTACCGCCCCTCGGCAGCCGCCGGGCGGTAACACGCCGAGGAAGCGGAGAGCGGAGGGCGGAGGGGCGATGCCCCTGCGCCCTCCGCACCGTGGTGCGGGGCGCGCGCGGCGCACTTCGGCGCACGGGACCGGGGAGTGCTTCGAACGGGGTGTATGTCGCGCATACGGCAGAAAGGATCGGTGTATTAGCTTCCGTACACCTGGGCCGGTGATCGTGTGGGGGTTGTGGTGGCCGTCAGCAGCGAATCCGCGACGAGCGCAGCCGGCGGCGGGCCCGGCACGACGAGCGCACCCGCTCCCGCTGCCGCAACCCCTGCCGCACCCGCCCATCCACCAGCCCCGCATCACCCGCCCGCCGTGAGCCTGCCGAAGGGCGGCGGAGCGATCAAGGGCATCGGCGAGAAGTTCGCGGCCCATCCGTCGACCGGCGCCGGTGCCATGACCGTGCCGATCGCGGCCACCCCCGGGCGGTCGGGCTTCGGACCGGACCTGGTGCTCGGTTACGACTCGGGCGCGGGCAACGGCCCCTTCGGGCTCGGCTGGGGCCTCGGCCTTCCCGCGGTCACCCGCAAGACCGACAAGGGCGTGCCCCGGTACGACGACGCGGCCGACTCCGACGTGTTCCTCCTGTCGGGCGCCGAGGACCTCGTGCCCGTCCTGGTCCCCGAAGGCGACCGGTGGGTGCCCGACGAGCTGCCGCCCCGCACCATCGGCGGCGCCCGCTACCGCGTCCGGAGCTACCGGCCCCGCGTCGAGGGCCTCTTCGCCCGCATCGAGCGCTGGACGCACACCCAGGACCCGACCGACGTCTTCTGGCGCTCGATCTCCCGCGATGACGTCACCACGTGGTACGGGCGCACCCCCGAGTCCCGGATCGCCGACCCGGCCGACCCCTCGCGCGTGTTCAGCTGGCTCATCTGCGAGCGCCACGACGACCGGGGCAATCTCATCGCGTACGAATACCGGGCCGAGGACGGCGAGGGCGTGGAGACGACCGCCGGCCACGAACGGCACCGGCAGCGCACCGCCAACCGCTACCTCAAGCGGATCCGCTACGGCAACCGGACACCCTGGCCGTCGTCCCTCGCCCCCGGCACCGACCCCGCCCCCGGCACCGACCCCACCCCCACCCCCGGCCTGCGGCCGCTGCCCGGAGCCGGCCCATGGCACTTCGAGCTCGTCCTCGACTACGGCGAGCACGACCCGGCCGCTCCGACCCCGCAGGACGCCGGTGCCTGGGCCGCCCGCCCCGACCCGTTCTCGTCCTTCCGTTCCGGCTTCGAGGTGCGGACCCACCGTCTGTGCCGACGCCTTCTGATGTTCCATCACTTCCCCGACGAGCCGGAGGTCGGCGCCGGCTGTCTCGTGCGTTCGACGGACCTCCGCTACGCGTACGGGGTGCACGCGACCCTCACGGCGGTCACCCATCGAGGCTTCCAGCGCGACAGGGGCGGCTACCGCTCCCGCTCGCTGCCCCCGGTCGAGTTCGGCTACTCGGCGCCGGTCGTCGACCACACCCTGCGCGAGCTCGACGACGAGAGCCTGGACGGGCTGCCCACGGGGCTGGACGGCGACCACTACCAATGGGTCGACCTGGACGGCGAGGGACTGCCCGGCATCCTCACCGAACAGGGCGGCGGGTGGTTCTACAAGCGCAACCTCAGCCCGCTCGCCGCCACCCGGGGCACCCGTCCCGCCCGAGCCCCGTCCCCCCGAGCCCCGTACCCCCACGCCCGGTTCGCGCCGGCCGAGGCCGTCCCGGACCGCCCCTCGCTCGCCCTCGCCACCGGGGCCCGGTTCCTCGACCTCGCGGGCGACGGACGACCCGACCTGGTCCGCTTCACCGGGCCCGACCCCGGGTTCCAGGAGCAGGCCGCCGACGGGACGTGGGAGCCGTTCACCCCGTTCGTCTCCCTGCCCGTCCGCGACTGGAACGACCCCAACCTGCGCTTCGTCGACCTCGACGGCGACGGACTCGCCGACGTCCTGGTCACCGAGGACGACGCCCTCGTCTGGCACCCCTCGCTGGGCGAGGACGGCTTCGGGCCCGAGCGGCGCGAGGCCCGCCCCCGGGACGAGGAGCGCGGCCCCGTGCTCGTCTTCGCCGACGCCGGGCAAGCGGTCCACCTGGCCGACATGAGCGGGGACGGCCTCGCGGACCTCGTCCGCATCCGCAACGGCGAGGTCTGCTACTGGCCGAATCTGGGACACGGCCGCTTCGGTCCGAAGATCGTGATGGCCGGCGCCCCCTGCGACCACCCCGACCGCTTCGACCAGCGGCGCATCCTCCTCGCCGACGTCGACGGCTCCGGCACCACCGACCTGCTCCACCTCCACCCCGACGGCGCGCGGATCCACTTCAACCGGTCCGGCAACGACTTCGCGCCGCCCGTTGCGCTGCCGGCCCTGCCCCCGGCGGACACCCTCACCGACGTCCTCGCCCTCGACCTGCTGGGCAACGGCACGGCCTGCCTGGTGTGGTCGTCGCCCCTGCCGGCGGACACCCGCCGCCCGCTGCGCTACCTCGACCTGATGGGCGGGGTGAAGCCCCATCTCCTCACCCGGGTGCGCAACAACCTCGGCGCGGAGACCGAGATCGCCTACGCGCCCTCCACCGCCTTCGCCCTGCGCGACCGGCTGGCGGGCACGCCCTGGGCGACGAAACTGCCCTTCCCCGTCCATGTCGTCGAGCGGACGACCGCCCGCGACAAGTGGCGCGGCACGACCTTCACCAGCCGCTACAGCTATCACCACGGCTGTTTCGACGGGACGGAGCGCGAGTTCCGCGGCTTCGCCCGCGTGGAGCGGACCGACGTCGAGGACTACGGCACGTTCGCGGCGGCCCACGCGGACAGCCCGTACGTCACCGCCGACCACCGGCTCCACCAGCCGCTCGTCCGCACGGTCACCTGGCACCACACCGGGATGCCCGTCGAGGGCAGGGACCTGCTGCACCCGTTCCGGCAGGAATACTTCCGCGCGTCCGACGAGTACGCGCCGCCGGGTCCCGACCTCGGCGCCTTGCCGCTCGACCCCGCCGAACACCGCGAAGCCGTACGGGCGTTCAGCGGAGCCCTCCTGCGCGAGGAGGCGTACGAACTCGACCTCACCGCAGCGGCGGACGGCGCACAGTCCAGGGCCCCGGTCCGCATCCTCGCGGCCACATCACACGCCCACCGCATCCGCCTCCTCCAGCCCCGCGCCGGCCAGCGGCACGCCGTCTTCCACACCTTCGAGAGCGAGACCGTCGCCCACCACTACGAACTCGACCTGCGTGCAGGGGAATCCGCCCCCGAGCCCGATCCGCGGATCGTCCACACCCTCAACGTCACCGTCGACCCCTACGGAAACATCCTCCAGTCCGTCGCCGTCGCCTATCCCCGCAGCCGGCCGGCCCCCCTCCCCGACCCCCTCCTGCCGCCCGGCACCGAGACCCTCGTCGCCTCCGTCCAGGGCGAGCTCCACGCCGTCTACACCGAGAGCCGCACCACCGGCCCCGTCCCGCCCGATCCCGACCGGCACCGCCTCCCGCTGCTCTGCGAGACGCGCACGTACGAACTGACCGGGGTCGGCCCCGGACCGGCCGGCGACGGGCGATGGATCACCCTCGCCGGGCTGTGCCGCTTCCGGCTCGCCGAGCGGTACCAGACCGGCGGGACACCTGTGGCCGAGCTCGACCACCACCGGCTGCCCGACCGAACGACACCGCAGAAGCGGCTCCTGGAACTCGTCCGCTCGCTCTACTACGACGAGACGCTCACCGCGCCGCTGCCCCTGGGCGCCCTGACCGCCCGCGCCCTGCCGTACGGGACGTACACCCTCGCCTGGACCGACGCGATGCTGAGGACGGTCCTGGGCGACAAGGCGGCCCCCGACGTCGAGGCCGCCGCGGCGGACCGGACCGTCAGCGGCCACCTCGCGGGACCGGCCGCCGTCCGGCTCCTCGGCGAGGACGCCGCCGGCCGGTACTGGCGCTGCTCGGGAGGCGCGGAGTACGACCCCGACGCACCGCGGCGGTTCTTCCTGCCCGCCCGGTGGACCGACGCGTTCGGCAGCACCACCCGCCTCGCACACGACCCGTACGGGCTCTTCCTCAAGGCGAGCAGCGACCCCCTCGGCAACCGCACCGAGGTGCTCGCCCACGACTACCGGGTCATGGCCCCCCGCAGGATCCGCGACATCAACGGCAACGACACCGAGGTCCGCTTCGACGCCCTCGGCCTTCCGGCCGCGATCGCACGCAGCGGCAAGGACGGCACCGGCGACCACCTCACCGGCCTGGACACGACCGCGCTCAACCCCGAACCCGCGGCCCTCACCGCCTTCTTCGTCACCGACGACTACGACCCGGCGCGCGCCCGCCCGCTGCTCCTCGGCGCGAGCCAGAGGTGGCTGTTCCACTTCGGCGAGGAGCTCGACGAGGGCGAGGCCGTCTGGGCCCGGCACCCGCCCTGCACGGCCGCGCTGAGCCGCGAACAACACGCCCACGAGTCGGCCGAAAGCCCCCTGCGGGCCGCCTTCCTCTACGCGGACGGCCTCGGCAACGCCCTGGTCACCAAGGTCCAGGCCGAACCCGAGGAGCCGGCCGGCCCGCTGCGCTGGGTGGCCGACGGCAAGACCGTCGTCAACAACAAGGGGAACCCGGTCAAGCGCTACGAGCCGTACTTCAGTCCGCCCGAGAGCGGCCACCGCTTCGAGGAGCAGGGCGAGCACGGCGTCACCCCGCTGTACTTCTACGACGCGATCGGGCGGCTGATCCGCACGGACTTCCCCGACGGCAGCCACCACCGCGTCGAGTTCTCGCCCTGGCACGTCACCGACCACGACCCGAACGACACCGTCCTGGAACCGGGCAACGGCTGGTACGCGCGGATGAGCACCTCCGCCCTGCCCGCCGAGCGCCGTGCGGCCCGCCAGGCCGCCGCCCACGCCGGCACGCCGGGACTGGCCCTGCTCGACAGCCTCGGGCATACCGCCGTGACCATCGCCCACAACAGGGCCGACGGCGTCGACGAGAAGCACGTCACCTTCACCCGACTCGACGTGGAGGGCCATTCCCTCTGGATCCAGGACCCCCGCGGCAACCGGGTGCTGCAACACGCCGTCCCGCCCCTGCCGCCCGGCGCGCACCCCCTAGACGACCCGCAGAACCTGGCGCCGCGCGGGTTCAGCCCCGGATACGACCTGACCGGGCGGGCGCTGTTCGAGCACGGCCCGGACTCCGGAGTCCACTGGGCCCTGCGGGATGCGGCGGACGGACCCCTGTTCACCTGGAACGGCCGGGGATCTCGTACCCGCACGACCTACGACGCCCTGCGCCGCCCCGTCGGCACGTACGTCACCGCGACCGGTGACACGACCCTCTCCGGAGCCCCGCGCGACCCCGCGTCCCCGGCGGCGCCCGAGGTGCTGGTCGAGCACCGGGTGTACGGCGAGGTGCACCCCGACCCGGACCGGAACCTGCGCGGCCGGGCCTTCCGCGTCTACGACGGCGCCGGAGTCACGACCAGCGAGCGCTACGACTTCAAGGGCAACCCGCTCGCCACCGCCCGCCGCTTCGCCCGCGACCACGCCGGCACACCGGACTGGTCCGCGGTCGGCTCCCTGACCGACCCGGACCGGATCGCCGAGGCCGCCGAGCCCCGGCTCGAACCGGGCCCGGAGCTGACGACGAGCATCGCGTACGACGCCCTCGACCGCCCGGTCGAGGCCACCGCCCCCGACGGCAGCGTCACGCGGTGGGGCTACAACGAGGCGGGGTTGCCCGAGCGCGTGGAGGTGCGGCTACGGGGTGCGTCGCAGGCCACCGCGTTCGTCACCGACGTCGACTACGACGCCCACGGCCGGCGCACCCGCGTCGCCTACGGCAACGGCGCCCGCAGCGCGTACACCTACGACCCGTTCACCTTCCGCCTCACCGGAGTACGCACGACCCGGCCGGCCGACCCCGACACCACCGCCTCGCTGCTGTTCGCGCACGCGTCCGTGGTGCAGGACCTCCGCTACACCTACGACCCGGTCGGCAACATCACCCGCATCGAGGACGCCGCGCTCGCCACGATCGCCGGCGTGTCCGCCGCCCGCGACCACACCCACGACGCGCTCTACCGGCTCGTCGCCGCGAGCGGCCGCGAGCACACCGGCCAGACCGGCTTCCTGCCCGACCCGCCCGACGGCAGCCGCCGGGACCACCCCTTCACCGGCGCCCGCGTCCACCCGAACGACCTCCAGGGCCTGCGCGGCTACGTCGAGCGCTACCGGTACGACGCGGTCGGCAACCTCATGCACCTCGCCCACCACGAGGGCGCCGACGTCGAGGCCCCGGGCCCCACCCTGTGGCGGCGCCACCACCAGTACGCCCTCGACAGCAACCGGCTGCTCGCCACCAGCCTGCCCGGCGAGACCGGCGGTCTGCCCGACTACGCGACGGAGGGCGGCTACGGAGCCCGGTACGCCCACGACGCGCACGGCAACACGACCCGCATGCCGCACCTGCCGCTGATGCGCTGGGACCACCGCGACCGACTGGCCGCCACCGCCCGGCAGGTGGTCGACGAGGGCACGCCCGAGACGACGTACTACGTCTACGACTGCGCCGGTGAACGGGTCCGCAAGGTGACCGTCACCGCGGCCGGCGCCCTCAAGAACGAGCGCCGCTACCTGGGCGGCTTCGAGCTCTACCGCGAGTACGGCACGGGCGGCACGACCCTGAACCGCGAGACGCTGCACATCGGCGACGACGGCGCACGCGTGGCCCTCGTCGAGACGGCCACGCTCCCCGCCGGCCGGCCCGCCATCCGCTACGAGTTCGCCGACCACCAGCAGTCCAGCTGCGTCGAACTCGACGAGAACGGCGCCCTGGTGGGCCACGAGGAGTACCACCCCTACGGGACGACCGCCTTCCAGACCGGTCGCACCGCCGCCGAGACCGGCCTCAAGCGCTACCGCCACACCGGCAAGGAACGCGACGACGAGACCGGACTGTCCTACTTCGGCGCCCGCTACTACGCCCCCTGGCTGGGCCGTTGGGCGAGCTGCGACCCCGCAGGCCTGACGGACGGCCCGTGCCGTTACGCGTACGCGCGGTGCGGACCGGTGCGCTACCACGATCCGGACGGGCGGCTGGTCGACGAGGGCGGGAAGTTCGCGGCGGCGGCGAGGGCGGCTGCGGCCGTACTCCGGGCGGGCGGGCCCGCTGCCGCGAAGGCCCCGACCGTTCCGGGAAAGGTACTGGCGGCGCTGCTCGTCGGGGTGGTCGCTCTGGGCGTCGGCTTGTCCATGCTCGGTGAGAAGCAGCCCAGCGCGCCCGGCACCCCGGCGCCCGCGCCACCCGTGACGCCGCCCGGGCCACCGCCCCCGCCCGCTCCGCCACCGGCGACGCCGGCCGTTCGGCCCCCGCGGACGGAGCCCGACCCCGAGGTCGAGTACATCCAGGGCAGGGAAGTGGGCGGGAAGTTCGTGCCCGCCGTCCCGAAGGACACGCAGGAGGGGAAGCCCAAGACCTCGACCGGTGGCGGGGACAAGCGAACCGGCCCCGGTTCCGCAGAGCGTCCCGGCGCAGGGCGCAAAACGGCTCCCCAGCCTTCGAACCGCTGGATGGACCAGTGCCGCCGGGACAAGGAGAAGCGGCAGGAGCTGGATGACGACGCCGTCCAGACGTACCTGGACGCCGGCGGCGAGATCCAGGTCATCAAGGACAAGACGCAGAAGCACCACGTCGCCTCGAACAAGGACCAGGAGTTCAAGCCCCAGTTCGAGGAGATCTTCGACGGCGCGAGCGTTCCGGGGCAGTCCGACCTGACCCTGAACAGCCCCGAGAACATCGTCGCGGTCGAGGGGCACCAGGGGCCGCACGGCAAGGACTACCACAAGGCCGTGCTCAAGCGGCTCCAGGACGCCGTCGCAGGCAAGGCCTCGTGCACCCCGGAGTACCGGGAGGCGCTCACCGAGGCGTTGCGGCTGCTGAAGAAGGACCTGCAGCGCAAGGGCAGCGAGCTGAACCGCCTCGTGACCCGGAAATAGACCGCGGGGGCGGCGCCCCGAAAGGCGCCGCCCCCGCCCGCCGTCCATCACCGCCCCGTCACGGCACCCGCGTCACCTCGTACTGCCACACCAGCAGCAGGTCCACCACCGCGTCCGGGTGCAGCCCCCCGTCCTTGCGCAGCCGCGGGTCGAGCCCCTGCAGCGGCATGGTCACCACCCAGTCCTCGTCGTGTTCGGCGACCTGGCCCTCGACGTCGAAGCGCGCCCGCGGCTGGCCCTTCAGCTGCGGGTCGGCGGTGAGCGGGGCCGGCGCGGAGTGGCCGCCGGGGGAGGTCAGCGTCACGGTCAGGTCGCCGGCCCCGTCCCCGTAGCAGTCCACGTACCGCGTGGTCCCGTCGGCGGCGAGATCCGTGGAGAGCACGAGGACGATCTGCGGGTCGGCGAGCGTGATGCCGTCGTCGCCGAACAGCCGCGGGAACCAGCGCTTGGACACCGCGAACCGCAGTTCCGGGCTCGTCCCGCTCACGAACCGGTACCACTGGTCGCCGAGCTCGCGCCGGGCGCTGAACGCACGCAGCAGACCCTTGCCGCCGTGCGCGTGGAGCCAGCCGTTCAGGCCGTCGCGGAGCTCGGACACGGCCCGGTCGGCGAAGTCCGCCCCGCCGTCCCGTGCCGTGTACCGCAGGTGCATGACCACGTCGGCGATGGACTCGTAGTCGAACTGCCGGAACTCCCGCGGCAGACCGAGCCGCCATTCGCCGATGACCCCCGCCCCCTCGAAGGGCAGGAAGCGCTCGTCGCGCAGACTCGTCTCGAACAGTCCGCTGTCGTCCTGCCCGGTGCTGGTCACGACCGACTGGACCGGCCCGGAGTAGTCCCGGAAGCGGGCGTCCGGTGTCTGCCTCGCATAGCGGTTTCCGGGCAGCCGCGGGTCGGTGCGCACACTGCTCCGCAGGAGGGTGGCCGTCAGGTTCACGCTGGTGTACGGGCCGCCGACGCACGGCACGGTGAAGCCCACCGTCTTGATCCGCCGCAGATAGTGGCCGGGTGTGTCCAGGTCGAACAGGGCCTCCGGCAGCGATACGTAGCAGCTGCCGGTCTCCTTGAGCGTCAGCAGGGCGTTCGGGTCGAGCTGGGCGAGGGACACCGCCTTCGTCAGCTCGAACTCCCGGGCGTTCGCCGCGAGATACGCGGCGTCGAGCCGGTTGAGGTCGCTCGCGAGCCGCTCGCCGGCGAGGAGGCCCTTGCGCAGGGTGTCCCAGTGGCCGAAGCGCACGAGCTGCGGACCGTCGGCGCCCAGCTCGTACCGCATGGCCTGCTCGGCCCGCTTGGCCGTCTCGTACGCGAGCTGGTACGCCTGGAAGTAGGAGGTGGACAGCTGCCCCACCATCCAGTCGTACAGCTCCTGGCCGGTGTACTTGTCGTGCAGGAAGCGGTCCGCCTCCCGGGTGTGGGCGGCCTGGAGGTCGTGGTTGGCGAGCTCCCGCCGGGCGATCTCGTGACGGACGACCGCTGCGTCGATCTGGGCGTCGTAGTTCGAGATCTCCCCGTCGGCCTGCCCCTTCTGGAACTCCCACTCCTCCGAGCGCCGCTCGTAGCCGGCGAGTGTCGCCGCCAGAGAGGCTCCCGAGTGGAAGGTGCCGGCGATCTGCGACAGCGAGCCCGACAGGCCCTTGAGTGCCTCGCCGAGGTTGGTGCCGCCCCAGGTCGCGCCGATGGTGGTCGGCGAGCCGATCTTGAGCTCCGGGAGCAGCCGCATGACGCTGACCGTCATGTCGACGGCCGCCGCGATGGTCTGGGTGCCGATGCCCGACCAGCTGAGGGCCTCGTGCGTCTTCTCCCCGGCGTTCATCTTGTCGCGCGTCGCGTAGTACTCCTGCCTCTTCCTCGCCCCGGCGCGCGCCTGCCGGAGCCCGGCCAGCGTGTGGGCCGCCTCGGTGACCTGGGCGTTCCGCACGTCCCGTACCGCGTCGAGCAGCGCGGTCTCATGGCTGGAGCGCAGCCGGGCGAGGGCCTCCGCGTCCCGCTTCTCCAGCGCCGCGAGCAGCTGCGCGCCGAAGGACTTGACCTCGGCGGTGTACTCCCTCGCCTTCGCGACCATGGTGGTGAAGCGGTAGTGGGGGAGCGGCCCGCCCAGGTCCTCCGCCACGGATTCCAGGCCGGCCCCCGTTGCGACGGCGCCGACGAGCAGGGCGGGGTCGATCGGGGCGCCGAACAGTTCGAACGCGCGCCGGACGCCGTCGATGTCCTGGCAGTGCCGGATCTTGTACAGCCGGTCCTCGACCGTGTCCCAGTAGCCGAGCAGCTTGTCGTTGGGCGGGATGCGGAAGTAGCCCAGCCAGCCGAGGCCCAGACCGGGCGAGATCCCTGCCGGCGGCGGCTGCGTCCCGCCCACCGGGATCAGGTGCTCGGCCGCCGTCACCGGATCCGGCGCTGCCGCGTCGCGGGCGCGCAGCTCCGCGTAGCTGAGCGGCGCCGGCTCGTTCGGCGGGGGTACGGACACGGGACGCGGCCCGAGGAGCTCGGCGGCGAGCACGTACATCTGGGTCGCCAGGTTGAGGGATTCCAGGGTGCCCTCGCGGAAGAGGTGGTCGCCCCAGGAGATCAGGTTGTCGAGGTACCGCATCACGACCGCCTTCTGGTAGGCGGTGGTGCGGAACTTGGCGACCACGTCCGGTTGGAACGGGTCCGCCAGCCACTCCTCGACCCGGCGCCGCTCGCCCGCGTCACCCTCTGCGAGGCGCTTGAGGATGTCCTCGATCCGCTGCCGTTGGTAGTCCTTCTGCAGGTAGAAGGGCTTGGTGATCCAGTAGCGCGCGGGCGACCGGCCGCCGGCCCGCGAGGTCGGGTCGAAGATCTTGTGGAACCACTGCTGCGCCTCGGCGAAGCGCTGGTTGGCACTCAGCCGCTGCGCCATGAGGAGCGGGATGTGGAAGAACAGCTCCCAGTTGTAGTCGGCGTACGTGCCTTCCGGTGTGAAGTCCACCTCGGTCTCGGACGGGTAGTCCGGCGACACCAGCTGTGTGGGCGCGTAGGAGCGGAAGTCGAACAGCGGCCACTGCGCGCCCGGTTCGAGCTGGACCGACCGGTCGAGCAGGGCCCGGGTGCCGTCGCGGTTGAGCAGGCCCAGGAACAGGTCGACGTGCGGGTGGTACATCGCCGTGAACCGCAGCCGCGTGGGACTGGAGTGGAGGTCCGGCGCGATGTGGTAGCTGCGTGCCCCGTCGGTGAAGGTCGCCGAGTCGTAGAGCCAGCCCTGGGGCGAGGCGAAGGAGACGGGCAGCTGCAGCCGGAAGGGTGCGGTGCCCAGCGGGTTCTCCAGGACCGGATCACTGCCGTAGAAGTGGAACAGCTCGGGGAGGTGGACCTTGCCCCGGTAGCCGGGGGGAGCGTGGGGCTCGGGATGCTGGACGAACTCGTTGTTGATGCTCTGCGTGTCGGTCGGCCAGATGAAGAGCTGCCCGCGGGCCGCGGCCTCGGGAGTGCCGTCGTAGCACAGGACGGTGGGGTCGATGGTGACGGAACCCGGCCGCGGGCCGAACCGGAACGCTCCGGAGATCACTCCTCCGCGCGGGTCGGGGAAGACGGACGAGTGCAGGTTGTACACGCTCCACACCACGAGTTCGCCGTCCGGCCCGAGCTGCGGGTAGAGCCGGTAGCGGCCGGTGGTCAAGAACGGATCGGCCTCGGCTGCGATCTGCTCTTCCTGACTCATGGGCCACCAGCCCCTGAACGTATCGAGCGACTGCTGGGTGATCCGCTTCGGCTGCCAGCCGCCGTTCGCGTACTGGGTCCAGTTGAGCTGCGTCTTCCAGTAGATCTGCGGCTGCTCGATCGCCGAGTCCTTGACCATCGGGTCCGGCAGCCTCTTGATCGCCTGCGGATCACCCGATTTCACGAACGTCGGCCACATCAGGTGCAGCCGCTTGTTCCACACGAAGGGTACGAGGGCCGGGGTGTCGAGGTCGAGTTCGATCTTCTCCCACGGCGTCCATGTGGTCCGGTTCTTGATCCAGCGGCGGTGGTGGAAGATCCGCGGCGCGGAATCGGTGCACGCGAAGAGGTGCACCACCTCCACGCCGGAGGACAGGTCGTGGACGATGCCGCAGGGATGGAGCCGGGCCACCGAGTCGAGCCGGTCGACGTAATTGCGGTAGACCTCCTCCATGGTGTCGCCGACCACCTCCTTCTGCATCAGCTCGCTGCGCAGACTGGCGAAGAACGGGGACGCGCCGGCCCGCAGATCGGGCTGGAAGTAGTTCTCCGGGTACAGGAAGACCTTCTGGTTCGCCTCCCACAGCCGGTAGCGCTTCATCCACTCCCACTGCTCCCAGGTCTCGTCGTCACCGGGCTGCACCCGGACCTCCAGACCGAGCAGCACCCGCTGGACGAACAGCTGGACCGTGTAGATCGCCTGAGCCATCCGCGTGGTCAGCCGGCAGCCGCCCATCTCGACGTCGAGCAGGAAGTGGTCGAACAGGCCGTTGACGTCCTTCCAGAACGGGAAACCGACGCTGGTGGTCAGCGGGTACGCGACGAGGTACGACACCAGTGCGGTCCGTTGCCGCTCGCGCAGCGCGTCGGCCACCGGGACGGCGGCGGTCAGCCAGTCCTCGGGCGAGAACCGTGCCTTCGCGGCCATCACCACCGACTGCACCATGTCCACCGGCAGTTCGGAGGGGATCCAGGCCGCCGCACGCACCGCCGACACCCCGAGCCGGCGCAGCAGCGAGACGGCGGTGCGCAGCCGGCCGAGGCCCCGCTCGTCCCCGAGCTCACCGGGCAGGGTGATCTCCAGCATGCCGGCCGCGCACAGCACCTCGACGTCGTCCCGGTTCCACCCGGTCCGCTCGCTCAGGGTGTCGAAGACCCGGTCGCCGGACGCGCCCGGGCCGCGGCCGGCGGCGAGGACGGCCCCGAGCGTGCCCGAGCCGCCCGGGAGGGTGTCGCGCAGCGCGAGCAGCCCGAGCAGCCGGACGAACGGCCGGTACAGCGGCGACGCGCCCTCGACGCGGGACACCGGAAGCGCTGCGAGATCGAGCCACCCGGCACCCGCCGCGTACCCCATCACCCACGGCAGCTCCTCGCCCGTGACCCGCAGCCGCGACAGGGCCAGCGCGACCCGGTACAGCAGCGACAGGGCGGTGAACTGCACGGGGAAGCCCGTGCGGGTGACCGCCACCACCCGGTCGCTGCCGACGAACGCGGGCGCGAGGAAGTCCAGGACCAGGGGTCCGGGCTCCGACAGGGCGCGCAGCCAGGTCCCGAGCAGGGCGTCCGCGCAGGCCGCGTCGAGACCGGTCGCCTGGCTGAGCTGGAGCTTCACCGTCGTCTCGCTGAGCTGTCGGCGCAGCTGCGGCAGGAGGACCGACAGGACGTGCCGGAAGCGGTCGGCGGGTGCCTGCGGCTCGTTGAACAGGGTGTCGGCGTGCGACGCGTCCAGGAACGCGTTGTCGCCCCCGACCGGTTCGTTCTGCACGCCCTGCAGCAGGTGCACCGCCCGCTGGAAGTCGCCGTCGCCCGACGCCGCGATCAGGGCGTCGATCTCGTCCTGGCTGCGGTGGCCGAGGGAGCACAAGGTCTGGGCCGACGGGTCGTGGAACACCTTGCCGACGAGCTCGGGCGGCAGCGCGAGACCGGCGGGCATGGTGGTCAGCGGCGTCCGGTGGACCGGGATCCGGTAGGCGTTCATCTGGGTGGCCACGAACTGCCGGGGGGCCGAGAACAGCTTCCGTACGATGATCCCCCACAGCTCGCCGGAGCCGAGGTCGTACATCCGGTCGCGCTGGGCGAGCGTCATCGGGCCGGTGAACCGGAGCATGCCCTGTCCGTCCGGACCGGGCTCGAAGCGCACCGGAAGGTCAGGGGGATACGGCCGGGCGCCGATGTCGTTGGCGACCGGGGCGCAGTACACGACAGTGCCCAGCAAGGTCGCCACCGCCTGCTCCACCCGGACGGCGTCCCAGCCCAGCAACGACAGATGACGCCCGGTCAGCACGCCCTTGTCGTCGGTGGTCTGCGCGGTCTGCTCGTACACGGCCCGCAGGGCCGAGCGCAGAGCGGTGAGCGTCGAGCCGAGGGCGGCATCGGACGGCACGGTCGAGCCCTCGGGGCCGGTCGTCGCGGTCAGCACGGCGTCGGCCTCGGCGACGGCCAGGCCACCGGCCGCGATCGCCTCCACCTCGTCGGCGAACCGGGCCGTGTCCGCGAGCGAGGCGCGTACCGACGCGGCGGAGTCCCCAGCCGCCGGCGGCTCGCCCAGCCCACCTCCGGCGCCCGCCGAGGTCCCCCTGGGGCCGGGGTCCTCGACGGGTGAGGGGCGCAGCCGTACGGGCCGGCCGGCCGGCAGCTCCGTCTCGCCGTCCCCTGCCGTCCCGCCGCCGTCCGGCGCCCGTCCGCCGGGGCGGGTCGGACTGCCGCCGCGCAGCTCGAAGAGCCGCAGCAGGTCCGCGACCGGCAGCCGCAGGGCGCGGGCCAGCGTAACCGTCCGCACCAGGGCGGACAGGTTGGCGAGCGTGAGGCGGGTGTCCGCGACCACGGCCCGCGGCCCGGTGACGAGCGTGGTCAGCTCGGCGTCCGTGACCTCCAGGCCACTGAGCAGGGCCGCCGACACCGGATAGGCCCGCAGGTCTCCCGCGCTCTCGACCTCGGTGCGGGACGGGTTCAGCGTGAAGGGGTTGCGGCTGCCCGGAACAGCGACGATCACCGTGTCGTCGAGGAACAGGCGGTCGTACAGCGGAAGGTCGTCGCCCGTGCGGTACGGATGCGTGTCCAGCGGGCCGAACAGGCACAGCAGCCGCTCCACGGGCAGGCCGAACCGCTCGGACAGGCGCCGTACGCCGACCACGCAGGACAGCGTCGCGGCGGTCAGCTCGCCCGGTGTGCACGTGGCGATGACCCGGTCGAGCCGGTGCGCCGGCCAGCCGAGCACCCGCCGCAGCCGCTCGAAGCGGTGCAGCCGGTCGAGGGTGTCCGTGGTGAGGCCGTTGATCCGCAGCAGTCGTGTGTCGCACGGGTGGTCGGGGTCGGTCGGCTCGATCACCAGGCTGCGGACCGGATCGACGAAGCGGGTGTCGAGCACCGCCTCCAGCTCCGGATATTCCAGTTGGGCCGTGTCGAGCATGGCCCGCACGGACGAGACGGAATCGAGGAGCTGGTCCGGGGGCAGGGCGGAGGGCTTGCCGTAGAACGCGGCCAGGGTGTGGCCCGGCCCCGTGGCCTCGCCCGTGATCATCCGCAGGGCGGTCAGGGTGATGCCCAGGCTCTCCGCGACCACCTCGACGGAGTCCGCGCCCGCCGGGTGCAGCGTGGCCATGAGCTCCTCGCGCCGCACGCCGAGCAACCCCAGGTAGCTGCGGGCGCGGTCGGCCCAGAGGTCGTACGGCAGCGACCACGGGTACAGGGCGGATGCCAGCCGGTTGTAGGCGCCGTGGTTGGTCCACTGCGGCTGGATCCGCAGATGCGCCGGGTCGCCGCTGCTCTGCCGCCGCCGGTCCGCGGTGGCGGGGTCCTGGACGATCGCGTTCTCCAGGACTTCGTTGACGAGGTCGATGTACGGAAGCGTGAGGTTGGTGTTGTCGCAGCTGAGTTCCACGTGCCACAGGTCCGGCCGCCGGGCGTACAGCGTGTCCGCCATCGGACTCTCGCCCAGTTCGCCCATCGAGCCTGCACTCGGTGCCCGCTTGAGGAAGTACAGCAGGTCCACCAGGTAGGCGGGCTGACTGTAGAGGGTGCGGCACTCCTTGCAGGAGCACTGGTCGGCGGAGCCGAACAGCTCCCCCCAGTCCGGGACGAGGTCGGTGTGCGCCTCCACCGGGGGCAGCCACGGCACGTCGAACTGCCCGGCGGTGCGCAGGTCGGCCACCAGGTTCACGGCGGCGGCGTGCACCCGCAGCGCCCGCGCGTGCACCGCGTGCGCCTCCGCCTCGTCGAGGTGCCCCGCCATCCGCTCGGCGAAGGTGGTCCGGGCCACGCCCGCGATGGCGGAGGAGGAGGAGAACCCCTGGTCCCGCAGCGCCCGCATCGCCTCGAAGCGCGGTGCGACCCGGTACACCCGCTGGATGGCGGCCAGTTCGGGCCGGGCCTCCTCGTCGGGGACGCTGCGGGAGTCGACCGGCGTGCTCAGCAGGTCGAAGTCCGGGTTCGCGGTGAGGAAGCGGGCGGCGGGAGCGGTGTCCGGCTCGGGGGCGGTGGCGAGCCGATGGGCCACGTACGCGGTCGGGTAGGTCCGCTCGACCCGGGAGCGCAGCTCGCCGGCGTACTCGGAGGGGGAGAACGCCGGGGCACTGGCGTGCGGCGGGCCGCCCGCCTCCGCCACGAGGCCTTCCCAGTGGCCGTCGAGCCGGACGAGCTCGCGCGGATGGGTGAGCTCTCCGCTGTCGAAGCGCTCCAGGAGCGCGCCCACCAGCTCGGGGTGCCCGTCGGCCACCCGGCTCAACTCGAGGGCGAGGTGCAGCCGTGCGGTCGTGTCCGGCGGCGCGTCCACGGCGAGCAGCGATGCGTGGGAGGCGTGCCGGGGGCCGTCGTGATCGAGGTGGGCGCAGAACAGCCGCCGGCGCACCTGCGGGTCCGCGATCGTGAGGGTGAAGAGGCGGGCCAGGGCGGACGGCGGTGTCCCGTCCGCGGAGCCGTCGAAGCCGTCGATGCGCTCGGGGAGGTCCGTACGCTCGGAGACGTCCGTGCCGTCGCAGACCCCCGCGCGCTCGGAACCGTCGCAGCCGTCGGAGCCGAGCTGACGGGCCCGCAGGGCGGCGAGGAACTCCTCCCCGCCGTCCGCCGAGTCGATCAGGCGGAGCTCGACGGCTGCCGCGAGCGCCTCGCGTACGGCACTCGTACGCCGCAGGGCGAGCTCGCCGACATCGTCCGGAAACCCTCGGCGCAACAGGCCGTAGAACAGCTCCGGCGACTGCCCCGTGGTGCCCGCGAGCCGGGCGGCCCCGGCGAAGAGGCGGACGTGCGCGGCATCGCAGCCGGCGGCATGACCGAGGAACCCCGCCTCCTCGGGGGTGAGTCCGGCCGGATCGGCCCCGTCGAGCAGCGGTGTCACCGCCGTGAGGAGCCGGGCGTACTCGCTGCGCGGGTCGGCGGGCAGGGTGACGTCCAGGTTCTCCTCGGAGCCGGGCGCCGGGCAGGAGGCCTCGGCCGACCTGCCGTCGGGGGACGAGACCCGTACCACCAGAGCGGCGGGCCCGGCCGGCGGCTCGTACTCCAGCCGGTAGCGACCGTCGTTCCCCGTCCGGGTCTCGCCGAGCCCGCTCGCGGAGCGCAGCCGCCGTGAGGCGAGCTCGACGCGGGTCCCGGCGGCGGCCGGCCGGCCGTCATCGGTGACGGTGCCCGTGACCAGGCGCCGCACGGGTGGCGGGGCGGAACCGGTTGGTCCGGCGGTCGCTTCGGTCATGACGGAACTCCTCCGTGCTGTGAAGGTGGTCGGGGGAACTACGCAGTGAACAGCTCACTGGTGCGGGTGAGTTGGAGGTAGGAGCCCGAGGGGGTGGCGGGTCCGGTCCGCACGGTGCCGCCCGCGACCAGGACCCGGCCGTCGGCGAGGACGACCGCGGCGCAGTCGAGCCGCCCCACCTCCGTCCCCGGTTCCTGCGACCAGGTCCCGAAGCGCGGGTCGTAGCGGACGGCGCTGCGGTAACCGGCTTCGCCGAGCGTGTCGTTGGTGCCGCCGACGACCAGGACCTCACCGGTCGGCAGGCGCACGGCCTGGTGCAGCGACCGGCCCCAGGGCATGTCCGCCTCCCGGCTCCAGGCGCCGGTCGCGGGGTCGTAGCGTTCGGCGGTGGCCCGGCTGTACGGGTCGGGCCGCCCCTGGGTGCCGGCGTCGGGGTCGCCGCCGCCGGTGGCGAGCACCGTGCCGTCGGCGAGGGCCGTCAGCCGGTGTCCCGTGCGGGCCGCGGCGAAGCCGCCCGTGGCCGTCCAGCGGCCGGTCGCGGGGTCGTACCGTTCGCAGTACGCGAGTCCCGCCCCGCCCCGCCAGTCCCGGCGGGTCGCAGCCCAGCCGCCCGCGACGAGCACCGCGCCGTCGGGCAGCGCGGCGGCCGGGTGATGGGCACGGGCGTCGAGCATCGGGCCGGTCGGGGTCCAGCGCCCCGACTGCGGGTCGAAGACCTCGGCCGAGGCCAGCGCGCGCTCGCTGTCGGGGGAGCGGGCCGCGGCGCCTCCGGCCACGAGCACCCGGCCGTCGCGCAACAGGGTCGCGGAGTGTCCGCACCGTGCCTGCCCCATCCGCCCCGCGTCCGACCAGCTCCGCCCGACCGGGTCGTACACCTCGGCGCTGTCCAGCGCGACGACGGGATGGCGGGCCGGACCGCCGCAGCCGCCCACGACCAGCACGCGCCCGTCGGCGAGGACCGTGGTCGAGTGCATCCGCCGGGCCTCCCGAAGCGGCGCGGCCCCGGTCCACACCCCGGTGCGCGGGTCGAAGAGGGCGGCCCCGTCCTGGGCGGTGAGCCGGTCGTCGCCACCCCCCGCGATCAGGACGCGGCCGTCCGCGAGCCGTACGGCGGAGCTCTCCGCTCCGAACAGGTTCCGCTCCCACGGCAGCTCGCCGGCATGAGCCCACTGCCCCCGGTTCATGGCGTGAACACCTCCGCCGCGCCGGCCGGGACGTCCTCGCCGGCCCGGGGAGCGGCCGGGCCCGCACGGGAGATGCCCCCTGCCGCGAGCACCCGCCCGTCGCCGAGCACGGTCGCCCCGAACGCCCAGCGGCCGGTGAGCAGGGGACCCGCGGGCGACCAGTGCCGGGCGCCGTCCTCCCAGCGCAGAGTGCCGGCGAAGCCCACGTCCAGACAGGCGCTTTCGGTACCGCCGAACACCAGCACTCCGTCCCCGGCCGGCACCGCACGATGGTAGGCGCGGCCCCAGGGCAGGGCAGGACCCGGGCGCCACGTGCCGGTCGTGACGTCGTAGATCTCCGTGCTCGACAGGCTGTAGGGCCGGAAGCGGGCGTCGTCCGCGGCGCGGCCGGGTTCGCCGCCGATCGCGAGCACGGAGCCGTCGGGGAGCGGCACGGCCTGGTGCACGGCGCGGGCCGTGCGCAGCGAGCCGGTCGGCTCCCAGGTCCCGCTGTCCGGGTCGTACACCTCGCACAGGCCGAGCGCGGGGCAGGCGCCGTGCCGCCAGGTGCTGACCATGCCGCCCACGGCGAGGACGCGGCCGCCGGGCAGTGGGACCGCCTGATGGTCCCAGCGGGCCACGGTCATGGCGCCCGTCGCCGCCCACGTCTCATGGACCGGATCGAAGACCTCGGCCGTGGCGAGGGTGAGCATGTCCCGGCGCGAACGGGGACGCTGACCGCCCGCCACGAGCACCCGCCCGTCGCCGAGCACCGTCGCCGAGTGCCCGTTGCGCGCCTCGGCCATCGCGGCCGTGACCCGCCAGGTCCCGCTGCCGGGGTCGAACACCTCGGCGTGGTCGAGCGTCGGCTGCGGAAAGGCCTGCCGTCCCGGAATGCCGCCCGCGGCCAGCGCGCGGCCGTCGCGGAGGGCGGTGAGGGAGTGCATGCGCCGGTCCTGGAGCAGGGCGCCCGTCGCGGCCCACGTGCCCGGGCCGGGATCGAAGACGGCGGATCCGTCGAGCGACAGCAGCAGGGGCCCCGCGCCGCCCGCAGCCAGGGCCCGGCCGTCCTCGAGGGTGACCGGCCCCTCGTACTGGCCGTGCCAGTAGAGCAGCGGCATCGGCAGCTCCCCGGAGGCCGTCCACCCGCCGCCGGCGGCCCGTACGCTCGTGGCGGGCCGTGCCGGATCCGCCACCGCGCCCGCTCCACCGGCCAGTAGGTCGCGCAATTCCACTCCTTCCGGACCGTGCGCCGGTCAGGGCGTGTAGGTCTCCGTGGTGGCGGTGACCCGGTCCTCGCCCGGCACCGGAGCCGCCGCGCCGGAGTGGGTGAGACCGCCCATCACCACGACCCGTCCGTCGGGCAGGGCCACCGCGGCCGGAGCCCAGCGGCCCTCGTTCATGGGGAACTCGGCCGACCACGCACGGGCGCCCGGGTCGTACAGCACGGCGTTCTGGTAGCCGACGGCGAGCGAGGAGTCGTCCGTGCCCCCGAGCACGAGCACGGCGCCCGACTTCAGCCGCACCGCCCGGTGGTGGCTGCGGCCCCAGGGCATGTCGGCGTCGGCGCTCCAGGTGCCCGGACCCGGGTCGTAGCGCTCGGTGGTCCACTGGCTGTACGGGTCGTAGGTCCAGTCATCGTCCCGGAAGCCCTGCATGTCCCCGCCGGTGACGAGCACGCCGCCGTCGAGGAGCAGGGTGGCCTGGTGGCCCTTGCGGGCCCTGGCCAGGGTGCCGGTGGGCGTCCATGTCGCATCCGAGGGGTGGAACAGCTCGCAGTGGCCGAGCGCCGCGTAGCTGGCCCGCCCCACCGCGAGCGCCCCGCCGACCAGGAGCACCTTGCCGTCCTCGAGCCGCACCGCGGGGTGTCCGAAGCGGGCGTCCGTCATCGGCGCGCGCACCGGCGTCCACCGCCGGCTGTCGGGGTCGTACAACTCGGCGGAGCGCAGCGTCCGCAGGGAGTGGTCGTCGCGGGCCGTACAGCCGCCCGCGACGAGAACGCGGCCGTCCTTCAGGGCCGTCGCCGAATGCGAGAACCTGCCCTCGCCGAGCCCGCCGACAGGGATCCAGCCCCCACTGCCCGGGTCGTACAGCTCGGCGGAGGCCAGCCCGGCCGGGGGCGCTCCAGGTCCTGCCCCGAGGCCGCCGACCACCAGCACCTGCCCGTTCGAAAGACGCGTCACGGTGTGCAGCCGACGGGCCTGGGCGAGCGACGGCATGGACTTCCACACGCCGGTCGAGGGGGTGAGGACCGCGGCGCGGGCGGTCGGCATCCGCCGCCCGTCCTCGCCGCCCGCGATCACCACGTCGTGGTTCTCGAGCACGGCCGCCGCCTCGGCCGGCTGCGCCCAGAACCCCGCGTACGGCACGTCCGACGCCGGCCGCCACACGCCGGGAGCACCCCCCGCCGCTGCGGCGCGCCCCGCCCCCGGCGGGTATCCGCGGACCCGCGACGGGCGCATCCGTTCCCTCACGATGCCGCACCTCATCTCGTCGGGGCGTTACTCCCCGGCGAGTTGGGCGCGGACACATGACGTCATCCGTGCGGAGTAGGCAGAAACGATCACCCCGCCCCACGGCTTTCGTCCGCGACTCGGATTCCGGCAGACGGGTCAACGGCGCAATGCCGGACCGAAGTCAGGACGTGGGCACGGTGTTGACGTGGTGAGTGCCGGCGCTGTAGAAGCCGTCCACCGTCTTCTGTACGTCCGCCGGGGAAACGGCCTCATCGGCCTTGTAATAGAACCAGTTGACCTTCATGTCCCAGGTGCGCGGGCCGCCGGTGAAGGGGAGGTCGATGAACCAGTTGCTGAAATGGATGTCCATCTTCTCGCGCGGGACGTACTTGCCGGAGCTGGTGAACAACTCCTTTCCGTCCAGGGAATAGGTGACCTTTCCGTCCATCGCGGTGATCATCATGGTGTGCCAGCCCTCGAGGCGCTCCTTGAGCGTGTGGCTGACGCGGTCCGGCGGATCGGCCTTGTACCAGCTGACGGAGTCGAGTCGCGGACCCACCGAACCCCAGCCCCCGTTCGGCAGGTACTCGTGGTCGAGTTCGCTGTAGTTCGCCGAGGAGTCGGAGGGTGAGATCGGGAAGAAGGTCTGGACGACGTGGTCGCCGTTGCGACCGCTCGTGGGCTTGCTGCTGAAGTAGACCCGGGCGGCGTAGGTCCCCGTGAACAGGTCGGCGCCGGTGCTCTGCACCTCGACCTGCCTGGTGCCCTGCTTGGTGCCGTCGGTGGAGGCCTGCAGGTGCAGGACCCTGCCCCCCTGGGCGGTCGGGTCCGAGGGGAAGCCGGCGCCGGTGCTGGACCAGGTGTCCTTGATCCCCGGGCTGCCCGCGCCGTTGCGGACCTCCCAGCCGTTGGCGGTGAGCGAGGGGTCGTCGGGGCCGCTGTAGTGGAAGTCGTCGAACAGGGTTCCCGGCGGCCCGGAGGGGGTGGGCGAGGCGGTGGGCGCGGGCGCGGCGGCGTCGTCACCGGGGCCGCCGGAGCACGCGGCGAGGAGGCACAGGAGGGCGGGCAGCGTGAGCACGGTCCACGCGCGGCGACGTGAGGTGCGGTGGGGCTGGCTCACACGGGCTCCTTGGGGGCGTAGAGGCGGCACCTGGACACGCCCTGTGCACGGGATCAGATGACTGCATGGGGATCAGATGACTGCGTGAAGATCAGATGACTGATCGCACGAGTGGGGATCCTAGCGAAACGAGCGTGCGGTTCTCACCGCCGCGTGCGCGGTCGCGATTCCGGCGCAATCGAGCCCGGGGCCGCCGACTCGGAGGGTATCGCGCGCGTGATCGATAGGTGACCGCGATGCACGCCTCGTTTACTCGCCGGTACATCCCATTGGCATTTCGATCCGATTACAACACCTGAGCAGATCAAGCCAAATGCATACATCAAGCCGTATTCGATTCAGGCCGGTGCACTAGCGTTCGCCCTGCTCTCCCGGGGTCTAGTGCCCTGCACTGAAAGGCCTCGCACGGTGCGCCGAACCATTACTCCTCCCGACCACAGGCCGGCGCTCCCTGCAGAGCCTGACATGTATGAGTCAAGTTTTGAGGAGCCTGCCCCCGCCCCGGTGTTCGTCGACCAGTCGGGTCTGCGCGGCCGTCTGCTGCGGGGCCTCGGCTGGCCGGTCTCGGTGGTCGGCGCGGTCCTGGCCGTCGCCATGGGCAGCAGCCTGATCGGCGTGCAGGCGGACGCCCCGGCGATGGGCATACCCGCCCAGCCATCGCGGCCGCCCTCGCCCGTGCCGTCGCTGTCGCCCACCCCGTCGCCCGCGGCGTCCTCGTCGTCCTCGCCCGGGACGGCCGGCCGGTCGGCCACACCCCGGACGAAGTCCTCGGCCACACCCTCGAAACCCGCGGCCACCACATCGAAACCCGCGGCCACCACGTCGAAGCCGACGACCACCACGTCGCGCGGGGCAAAGCCTTCGGGCCCACCGGCCAAGCACCCCTGATCACCCGCACCACTCATCTCCAGGAGTGTCATTGTCCCGCCACCAGCGCCGCCGGCAGTCCCTGCTCAGGCCGCGCCGACTGGCCGCGCCGCCGCTGCGCTTCTTCATGCCGCTGTCCCTGCTGGCCTGTCTGCTCGCGCTCCTCGTCCTGCGGGGCCTCGCCACGAACGAGGCGTTCCACGACTCCCGGATCGCGATCTCGGTCGACAAGACGACCGTGCCGGACCACCTGCTCAAGGGCGGTCCGATCATCGATGCCCGGGGTGCCAGGAACGAGCGCCCCGTGAGCTATCGCATCCCCGACCACACCGTGGTCCTGAGCTTCGACGACGGTCCCTCGCCGGAGTGGACTCCGAAGATCCTGGAAGTGCTCGCGTCCCGCAACGTCCGTGCGGACTTCTTCGTGACCGGCGCCATGACCACGCGCCACCCGGACCTGATCCGCCAGATCGTCGCGGGCGGCCACGAACTCGGCGTGCACACCTTCACCCACGCCGACATGGCGTACCAGTCCCGGGGCCGGATCGGCTGGGAGCTGGCGCAGACGCAGCTCGCGCTGGCCGGAGTCGCGGGCATCCACAGCGCGCTGTTCCGCCCGCCGTACTCCTCCGACGCCACGGCGATGGACGACTGGAACTACCCGGTGATCAAGTACGTCGGCGCGCGCGGCTACCTCACCGCGTTCATCGACCGCGACACCGAGGACTGGAAGCGTCCCGGAGTCGAGGAGATCGTCAAGAGGGCGACGCCGTCCAAGCCCGGAGCGGGCGCGCTGATCCTGATGCACGACGCGGGTGGCGACCGTACCCAGACCATCGCCGCGCTCGAGCAGGTCATCGACAAGCTGCAGGCCCAGGGCTACCGCTTCACCACCATCTCCGACGCGCTCGGCGCCTCCAGCGCCACCGTGCCGGTGCACGGGTACCAGCTGTGGGCGGGCAAGGGATACATCTGGGCCACCCAGTTCGCCGTGCTCACCCTTCCGGTACTGGTCGGGCTGCTGGCCCTCGTCGGCTTCCTCAACTTCGGCCGGTTCGCGCTGATGCTCGTCCTCGCACCGATCCACGCCCGCCGCTCCAAGAAGCGGGACGCCTGGGGGCCGCCCGTCACCGGGCCGGTCACCGTACTGGTCCCGGCGTACAACGAGCGCGAGTGCATCGCCAACACCCTCGAGTCCCTGGCCGCCTGCGACCATCCGATCGAGGTGATCGTCATCGACGACGGCTCCACGGACGGCACCGCGGACATCGTCGAGGAGATGGCCCTGCCGTTCGTGCGCCTGATCCGCAAGGCCAACGGCGGCAAGTCCAGCGCGCTCAACGCCGGTATCGCGGCGGCCTCGCACGAGATCATCGTGATGATGGACGGCGACACCGTCTTCGAGCCGTCCACCGTGCGCGAGCTCGTCCAGCCCTTCGCGGACCCGGCGATCGGCGCGGTCGCGGGCAACGCCAAGGTCGGCAACCGCGACAGCCTGATCGGCGCCTGGCAGCACATCGAGTACGTCCTCGGCCACAACCTGGACCGCAGGATGTACGACATGCTGGGCGTCATCCCGACCATCCCCGGCGCGGTCGGCGCCTTCCGCAAGGAGGCCCTGCAGCGGGTCGGCGGGATGAGCGACGACACCCTCGCCGAGGACACCGACATCACCATCGCCGTGCTCTGCGACGGCTGGCGGATCGTCTACGCCGAGCACGCCCGCGCCTGGACCGAGGCTCCCGCGAGCCTCCAGCAGCTCTGGTCCCAGCGCTACCGCTGGAGCTACGGCAGCATGCAGGCGATGTGGAAGCACCGCGGCGCGGTGACCTCCCGCGGCCCGGCCGGGCGCTTCGGCCGGCTCGGGTTGCCGCTCGTCGTGCTGTTCGGCGTGGTCGCCCCGCTGCTGGCGCCGCTGGTCGACCTGTTCCTGCTGTACGGCGTGCTGTTCGGGGACGCCCCGATCACCCTCACCAGCTGGGGCGGCTTCATCCTGCTCCAGGCCGCCCTGTCCTGGTACGCCTTCCGGCTCGACCGTGAGAAGCCCTGGCATCTGATCAGCCTCCCGATCCAGCAACTGGTCTACCGGCAGCTGATGTACATCGTCCTGCTCCAGTCCGCGATCACGGCGATGACCGGTGGCCGGCTGCGGTGGCAGAAGCTCAGGCGCACCGGCGAGGTCGCCGTACCCGTGGAGGCCTGACCGTGACCGCATCCATCGACCTCGGGCGCACCCACGACACCGTCCAGCTGAGGGTCCCCGCCGTGCTGCGACAGGGGCCGGGGCCGGAGCCCGAGCCGGAGGCACCGGCCAAGCGCAGCGGCGGCCGGGACCGCTACTTCGACCTGCTGCGCGCGCTGGCGCTGGGCCGCGTGGTGCTCTACCACAACTTCGGCTGGTTCTGGCTGCCCCTCGTCTTTCCGTCGATGGGCGTGATGTTCGCGCTGGCCGGCTCGCTCATGGCCCGCTCGCTCAGCCGTCCCGCCCTCGGCGTGATCCGCGGCCGACTGCGCCGCCTGCTGCCGCCGATGTGGCTGTTCGGCGCCGTCATGATCGCCCTCCAGATCCTCGACGGCTGGGGTCCCGACTCCGAGGGCCACCCCACCTGGTGGTGGTCCAAGCTGGCCTTCTGGATCCTGCCGCTGAGCACCCCGCCGTACGCGGACGAGCTGGCCGGCTTCCAGCACGTGGAGCAGAGCTGGGCCGCGCAGATCGTGGTCCCGCTCTGGTACCTCCGGGCCTACCTGTGGTACGTCCTGCTCTCACCGCTGATGCTGCGGGCACTGCGACGGTTCCCGGTGCCGACTCTGTGCACGCCCCTCGCCCTGACGATCGTCATGAACACGTTCTTCGCCGACCAGGAGTTCATCTACAGCCGGGTCTGGGAGACCGGCAACGACTTCGCCGTGTTCGGCTCCTGCTGGATCCTCGGCATGGCCCACCGGGAGGGGCTGCTCAAGAAGATCCCGCAGTACGTACTGCCGTCCATCGCGCCCCTGATCATGGTGGCCGGCCTGTGGTACCTGCAGACCCGGCCGGTCGATCCGACCCAGCCGACCGACATCGAGTCCTGGCCGATCGCCCAGGCCCTGTGGTCCCTCGGCTTCGTCGCCCTCCTGCTCCACGTCAGCCCGTCCTGGGAGCAGTGGCCCAGGCCGCTGGAACGCTGGAACGGCCTGGTCGGCCTGCTCAACGCACGCGCCGTCAGCGTCTACCTCTGGCACGAGGTCGCGCTGGTGGTCGCCGTCCCGCTGATCGACCCCCTGTGGAGCGTCCACTTCTTCTACGCGCACCTCCAGTGGCTGCTGGCCAGCCCGTGGTTCACGCTCCTGGTGGCGATCCCGCTGCTCGGCCTGCTGGTGCTGACCTTCGGCTGGGTCGAGGACCTGGCCGCCAAACGCTCGCCACGGCTCTTCCCGTACCCGCGCCGCCGACGGGGCAGGCGCCGGGCCGCCGATTGAGAGCGGCGCACCCGCCTGGAGGGAGCAACACCCCCTCCAGGCGCCGGCTTCGTCCCTCCGGAACGAGCCCGGACTCCCGGGGGAACGGCCGGGGCCGCTAGGGGGTGTCTGACGGAGGTCCGTGGTGAAGGAGCGGTGTCCGGTGCGTGCTCTCGGCGTGCCGGCCGGATGCCCCCGTACTGGACGTACT